>NZ_DKSP01000218.1:51074-52577 GCF_002472745.1 Sphingobacterium sp. UBA7253
GAGATTGTTGGTTCTACAATTATGAATCAGCGTGCCCCATCATTGTTCCTTCAGTAGAAAAAGAACAATGACGGGAAGCAGCTAATAGTACCCTCCAATATACATAAATTTATTTAAGAAATGAGGTGTAAATCGATAGGCATAATAGCTGCTTTGGATGAAATACCCGTTTTTATTGGGCTGGGGAGATGAAGCAAAAAATCTGTTTTTTATCAGAATTTTTGCTAAGTTTGATACAGTAGTTTATAGGGGGAAAATAATCAAGAATTTGTATGATCTTAGTTGTTGATAGCGGCTCTTCAAAGTCGGATTGGAAGTTGGAATTGCCAGATAGTGCGCCTATCTCATTCAGTACAAATGGACTCAATCCTTTTTTTGTGAATGAAAAGGAAATCACACGTGTTATTAAGGAGATACCCGAAATTATTCCCTACGCCGATGAAGTTACTGAGTTGTATTTTTTTGGTGCAGGATGCATTACGCCTGATCGTCGGGAAATGGTTTCAAATGCATTGACACCCTTATTCGAAAATGCTTACATTTCTGTTGAGAATGATCTTTTTGGTAGTGCCTTAGCGACCTGTGGTAATAAAAAAGGTTATGTAGCGACATTAGGGACAGGGTCTGATTTGAGTTTTTTTGACGGAGAGGAGCTGATGCCATCGCATAATGGAAATGGCTATGTATTAGGTGATGAGGGGTCAGGGGCATATTTCGGGAAAAATCTTGTTAGACTTTTTCTATATGGCCGTATGCCGAAAGATCTGAATGAAAAATTTGCGAACAAATACAGAATAAATAAAGAGATCGTCATCAAAAATGTTTATCAAAAAGAACGTCCCAATGCTTTCTTAGCATCGTTTGCGCCGTTCATGTCCGATAATATTACCCATCCCTTTATTATTGATCTGGTAAAGAGTGGATTCGAAGAATTTGTTCAAGCTTCGATTTTGACCTATCCGGACTATAATAAATATGCATGTCACTTTGTAGGTTCTATTGCTTATAGTTTTGATTTAATTTTACGGGAAGTCTGTGAAACACATCAGATAAAGGTAGGTACTATTTTAAAATCTCCTATCAACGAGCTTTTTGATGCGGTACTGGAAAGAGAGAGTAATTCATTGTTAAGTCTTTAAAATAATTAGATATGATTATTGCAACTATTATGGTGTATATGTCAATGTTATTTGGCAATCCCAATTTTTATGATTTTAAGTTTACGACACTTGATGGGCAAGAAGTGAAAATGTCCGATTTCAAGGGAAAGAAAATATTGATCGTGAATACTGCCTCAAAATGCGGTTTCACAAAACAGTACAAAGATCTGGAGGAATTGCACAAAACCTTTGGCGATAAGCTCATCATTATTGGCTTTCCGGCAAATAATTTTGGACAACAGGAACCGGGTTCAAATGCGCAGATTCAAGAGTTTTGTGAACAAAATTATGGTGTTGATTTTCTAATGGCCGAAAAGATCGATGTAAAAGGAGATCAAATATC
>NZ_DKSP01000218.1:52697-56978 GCF_002472745.1 Sphingobacterium sp. UBA7253
AGATCAAATATCACCCTTGTTTAAGTATTTGACCGCTCAGGAGAACCCCGATTTTAAAGGTGAAATCAAATGGAACTTTGAAAAGTTTTTGATTGATGAGAACGGTAAACTTGTACATCGTTTCCGTTCAGCGACCAATCCGCTGGATCCGGCTATTGTAAACTGGGTAGAAAACAAGAAATAGTAAAAATAACAAAATAAAAAAGCTGCAAAATCTGCAGCTTTTTTATTTTGTTTATTGTCCAGTCGATCCGAGGGCCTCTGGTTTTCCCATAAAGCTTAGCGACAAGGTTATAGTTTATGGGTTGGCTTTTGTTTACTTGATGTAAGCTGTTACCTATTTGATATATGCATCGTACAAGGCTCCTATACAATCTTTAAGCAAAGGGTTGAAGTCATCGCTATCGGGAATATTGCAGCCATTGGTTATCACAATAAACCCATATTTTTTCTTTGGATTGAAAAACAGCGCACTATAAAGCCCATATGCCGAACCGGTATGTCCTGTCAGGTTAACACCGGGGACAATTTTTGCATTGTTCATAATCGCTAATCCATAGCCTGATTCTTTATTTACAGCCGTCTGCATAATCTTCGCATATTTTTTACTGATGATGTTTTTTCCCTGACTATGGCCGTAGTTCATGTGCATCATCATGTATCTGGCTAAATCTAAGGCAGATATTTTCATTCCACCTGTCGGAGAAAGCACAGGAGTGCTATAGCCCAGGATGTATTGATTGAGTTCTTCCCGACGTGGATTATAGGCACTGGGCTCTTCATGGGGATTTCCCTTTTCATCAAAGGCGTATAACGAAACCAATCTTTTCTGATCCAAGGAGTCTATACAGTAACCACCATATAAGTTGAGCGGTTTGAGGATATGGTTAACAATGTAGCTGTCGACACGTGTATTGGTCAGTTTCTCGAGAACGGCACCGGCCATATTAAAGTTGAGATTACAATATTGGTATTGTGTGCCGGGTTCATAAAGATTGTATGAATCTTTCCAGTTTGGGTTTTTGGATGGATTGATGACATCTAGGTTGAAGTAACCGTTTTTATCATTGACGCTGGACGTATGCGAAAGGATCATCCGGAGTGTTATTTTTTTTCCTGGATAATTGGGGTTTCTGATTGGAAAACCGATCAGATCTCCGAAGTCGTCGTCTAACTTGCATCGGCCATCTGCTATTAATTGCATTAATGATGTTGCAGTGAATGACTTTGAAATAGAAGCAATTCTAAAGAGGTCATTCTCTCCGAGAGCCGTTTTGGTTTCCAAGTTTTTGTAACCATAATTTTTGTGATACTCAATTTTATTGTTTTTGACGACGACCACACTGAGCCCGACAGCATTATACCGACGCATAATTGCTGTGAGATCATGATCAACCTGTGTTTGCTGACCCAACAAAAATGTGGGAAAGAATAAAAAAATAAAAGCGGAGAGTAGGAGCTTATGCGTTCTCATTGAATTGATTAGTTAGGATGTTAGTTATGGCATAAATGTAAGGAAATCCTTACGATTAATAGAAATAGTTACAGTGAATCCTTGCAACATATAATAGATGCTACGAAGTTGAATCATTCATCTATTATAATAAGCTATTTTTATTTAAAACTATTCTAAACAATAAAATAATATCGTATGTTTGCGCCGACAAATAATTTTTACGAACTCACAATTTATTAACATGAAAAGAACTTTTCTGGGACTTGTTTTAAGTCTGGGATTGGTAGGAGCAATTCATTTGGATGCATCGGCGCAAAGTAAGGGGATACATGGCCGTGTTAAAACCAAAGATGGTGCACCAATTGAATCGGCAACAGTAACCATAGTTTCTTTAGGTAGGTCTACTTCGACTTCCGGTGATGGAAGCTTCCATTTTTCTAATCTTCCAGATGGAACCTATACTATTCGGATTAAAAGTATCGGAAATGGAGCTGAGGAGCGTACCATCGAGGTTAAAAATGGAAAGGCGACAGCCATTAATGTTTCTTTGAATATTTCTGAATCTCAATTGGAACAAGTGGAAGTGGTGGGCTACAACTCGCATAACAGTAAAACAGTTAATGTCGGTAAAGCAGGTATTATTGATCGGGATTTGCCGCAGAGTGTACAAATTATAAACGAACAGGTTATTGCAGATCAACAGGTTAATCGCCTGAGTGATGCGCTAAAAAATGCAAACGGTGTCGCTATGGGAGCGAATCGCGGTGGGGTCAACGAAAATTTTTACGCAAGGGGCTATAGCTTAGGCGGGAATAATATATTTAAAAATGGTGCGCGAACCAACAATGGAGGTTCGATTGAGGCGAGCACCTTGGAATCTGTAGAGATTTTAAAAGGAAGTTCTGCTTTGTTATATGGCGGTGTATCTGGTGGGGCCGTTGTAAATCTGGTTACGAAAAAGCCTAAATTTTATTATGGAGGCGAGGCTTCAATGCGCGTAGGAAGTTATGACTTCTATAAACCAACAGTGGATGTGTATGGTCCAATTTCCAATAAGGTTGCATTCCGCGTTATCGGAACTTATGAAAAAGCGGGTAGCTTTAGGGATCAAGTCACATCAAAACGTACTTATGTAAATCCTTCTGTTTTATATAAAATATCTGATAAAACTGATCTCAACTTTACATTCGATTACTTAAAAAGTGATTTTACTCCAGACTTTGGAATGGGGACCGTGGATGGAAAGTTGAACAATGAAGTTGGCAGAAACACTTTTATGAATGTGCCTTTTGCTTTCAACAGAACAAATACCTCAAACGGCCAGATCAATTTGAACCATAAGTTTAATGATTCATGGAATTTAAACGCAATAGCAAGTTACCAAACGTACGATCGTGATTATTATGGATCAGATCGGATTCAAGCGAATAAAAATGGAATTGCTCCGCGGAGTTTAACCCGATCC
This sequence comes from Sphingobacterium sp. UBA7253, assembly GCF_002472745.1. Lineage (NCBI taxonomy): Bacteria > Pseudomonadati > Bacteroidota > Sphingobacteriia > Sphingobacteriales > Sphingobacteriaceae > Sphingobacterium > Sphingobacterium sp. UBA7253. Next base: position 55,619 of record NZ_DKSP01000218.1, read on the forward strand.
AAATCAAATGAGTTTACGGCCAACCAGCAATTGAATCTAACGGGAACTGTAAAAACAGGATCCATCAAGCATAAGATCCTGGTGGGAGCAGATGCCGATCAATCGCATTCAAATGCGTATGCCTATAAAATTGATGCATCTAAAAATGTGGGCGGTGTATACGATTCTATTTATGTCTTTAATCCCTCACAAACTGCGCAGCATTTGGTTTCGGGAAATGGACTTCGAACAGATATGCCACAAGCGGATTTATTGACCAAAACAACAACGGATATCTTCCGTTATGGTGCTTTTTTTCAGGACTTAATAGAAGTTACTGAACAATTTAAAGTATTGGCTGGGATTCGCTATACGTATCAGCGTACACCGAATTCGGAAAAGTATACTTATGCGACGAATCAATCGGAAGAGATTATTAATCTAGATGGTCAGAAAAATCCGATCGGCGCAAAAGTGGACAAAGCATGGTCACCTAAATTTGGATTGATCTATCAGCCGATCCGCTCATCAAGTGTCTATGTTACTTATGCAAATAACTTTACATCGAATTCGGGATACGATGTAAATTATCAACCCTTGGCTCCCTCCATCATCGATCAGTACGAAGCAGGTGTGAAAAATGACTTTTTCAATGGTAGGTTATCCGCAAATGTTGCCTGGTATAGAATTAATAACAATCGCTTTGCCCAACAATTATTGGTACTCCCGGGTGGAACAAGCAATAGCGATGCAAATATGAAAGAATTTTCTGGAAAGACGGCTTCAAGCGGATTGGAAGTTGATGTTACCGGAACTTTACTTCCAGGATTGAATGTTATCGCCGGTTATTCCTATAATTATATGCGTTATACCGAAACCAATCCAATTTCAAGTTATACAACCATCGTTGATGGTAAGGAGAAAGTGACTGAAATCTCTGGAAACGAAGAAAATGTACGTTTGGTAGGAACTACAGCACATACGGCTAATGGAACCGTGTTTTATACCATTCAAAACGGGGCTGTTAAGGGGCTGAAGTTAGGTTTTTCCGCATTTTATACAGGTAGACGTAATGCAGGTTGGAATAATACAAAGATCAACGTACGCGATGGTCTTAATCGTCTGATCTCCGTTAGTCCATTTACAACCATAGATTTCTCCGCTGGTTATGCTTATAAAAACTGGAGTATTTTGGGTAAATTATCCAATATCACCAACGCGTTTAACTATTATATCCATGAAAACTATAGTGTGAATCCGATTCCACCGCGTAGTTTTATGGCAACTTTAGCGTATAAATTTGAGAAGAGGTAATATCGCTCTTCAACCCATAAAAAAACGGAGTCAGCAACATGCTGACTCCGTTTTTTTATACTGGAAT
>NZ_DKSP01000105.1:0-17498 GCF_002472745.1 Sphingobacterium sp. UBA7253
ATTTTGGAAAGATCCAGAATCTCATCAATCAAGGTGAGCAAACTTGTCCCCGAACTTTGTATAACTTTGGCTGACTCAATCTGATCTGAATTCAGATTTTCCTCCACATTCTCGGACAATAAGCGCGACAATAATAAGATCGAGTTGAGTGGCGTACGAAGTTCATGGGACATATTAGCCAAAAATTCCGACTTATATTTGGTACTTAGCGCCAGCTCCTCAGCTTTTTGTTGGATCTCCTGATTCCGTTCCGCAATCATCAGATTCTTATCCTCAAGCAAACGCGAGCGTTCCTCCAGCTCTTGATTGGACTGCATCAGTTCCTCATGCTGCACTTTAAGTTCCTCCTCCGAAGATTGCAAACGCAATGTTTGCGCCTCCAATTCAGTATTTAAGCTTTCAAGCTCGGCATGTTGGGTTAATAGCTCTTCAGACTGCACCTGTGTTTCCTCCAATAAGGTCTGGATTTTCGCCCTTCCTTTTGCTGAAACTAGTGCAATCCCAATCTGTCGGGAACATTCACTCAAAAATGTCTTTTCCACTGCAGTAAAACTCTCCATTTGACCAACCTCCAATACACCCAGCACCTGATCATCAACCAGCATTGGTAAAAGCTGAATATGAGGTACATTGATTTTTCCGTTGGCAAAACTCACGAGATAGTCTGCCGTATTTAAATTATTCAAGGTCTTTGGTTCACGATCCGTAAATACCTGACCGATATATCCTTCGCCAGGTAAAAAATATTTTTGTACCTGTTTATCCAGTCCATACGTTCCTGCCAGCTCCAACCTTTCATTATTAAAGATATAGATTGCACCACTAACAGCCCCCATATATCCGATCAGGGTTTTGATAGAATCGACCGCAATCGTTTCTTCACTCTCATTCCCCACCAACCCAGTATAGAGTTTTGCATAACCGGCATGCAACCAGTCGTTATCTTTAAGTTGGTCAAAAGATTTCTTCAACGATTTGGACATTCGGTTGACCGATTTGGCTATTGCTCCCAAATCATCATCCTCTACCTCTTCTGCTTTGACGTCATATTCCCCCAATGCGATGCGATTGGTTATTTTTTGAACGAGATTTAATCGTCTTGAAATCGCTTCATCCTTGTCACGAAGTGATTTTTCTAGCAAAGCGCGCTTTTTGAAATCTGCCCGTAACCTGAAATAAAAATAGCTGGTAATAATGAGAGAAAGCAATGCACTGATAACGATAAAAAGTGTCGTGATAAACGACGAATTGTCCAGATTGGTAGATTTCTGATTGATTGTATCGTCTTCATTTTGGATAATGTCATTAATAATCGTGCGACATTTATCCATAGCCGATTTACTAACATCCAACTGAGCCAAGCTAACCACACCACCGTTTCTTTTAGTAGCGACGGCCTCCTTTAAGACTTCTATTCGCCATTGCGCAGCAGTTAACAGACTATCAACACGAACTTTTTGCACCGGATCCATCCTGGTCAGCGTCTCTATAGCCTTTAATTCTGTGGGCAAGCTTTCTAATGCTTTATTAAAAGGTTCTAAATAGCTTTCCTTTCCGGTCAGAAGAAAACCCCGGTTTCCTGTCTCAGCTCCTTGTAATGCATTGAGTAAATTATTGGATGTACTGATAATCTTCCTTGTCACACCAAGCTCCTCACGGTATTTATTTTGTTCCTGAATACCAACATAAGATGCAGTAGAACTTATCAGCAATATGACTAAGGAAAAACCTATTCCGACCGTTAGATTATTGAGTGTCTTACTATTTGGCATCTAGAGGTAAATTTAAAGGTAAGGTAAAATAAAATGTCGCGCCTTGTCCACCCGAACTTTCCACAGCAATGGTTCCATGATGGGCGCGAATAATTTCAGCACAGATATAAAGTCCTATCCCAAGCCCCTGAAAATCGAACGACGTTTCTTCCACACGATAAAATTTCTCAAACACATCACCTTGCTTCTCTTCTGGAATGCCGATCCCAAAATCTATTACACTTATTTTCACGTTGCTGTCTTCAATAGAGCAGTCAACAATTACTTTTTCAGTTCCAGCAGCATATTTATATGCATTCGTCAAAAAATTAACCAACACCTGCTCTAGACGGATCTCATCACCATAAATCTGTACGTCCGTAATATCCCCTTGCCGAAGAAGCTTCATACTGCTTTGGTCATGCGTTTGAACAATGGAGTCCACGGCACTCTTGACCATATGCTCGAGAGAAAATACCTTTTTATTGATCAGCAGCTTCCCATTATCGATCTTTGACAGATCCAAAAGATCAGAAATAAGACTGTTGAGTTTGTCAACTTGGCCCTGAACCCGGGTTACATACTTTGCCTCAGCACTTTCCTCCTCCAGCTTAAGTTTACGGTCGAGCAATTGCATATAGGCTTTAATACTTGTTAAAGGTGTTTTCAACTCGTGACTCGCGATACTCAGGAACTCATCTTTTTCCTTTTCCGCTTTTTTTTGAGCATCGATATCTGTAAAAGTCCCGACCCACTTACTCGCTCCATTCTCCAAAATTGGCCACACACGCAAAAGCTGATATAGGTATTCCCCACATGGCCTCCTTTGGATACGTACTTCCATTTCCAAGGGTTCTCCAGAACGAAGACTCGCTTGAAGCTCTTTTTCGATTGATTGATCGCCAGGATAGATCTGTGGGAATTTTGAGGCATCATCAGAAAACTGAAACCAGCGACCATTCACAAAATCAATATTTCCTGCACTGTCACAGGTAAAAGCAATTTGAGGCAAAGACTCCAAAAGCGTATGCAAATAGTCCACCTTAGACCGCAGTTCCTGCTGTGCCTGCTTGCGCCGTTCTACCTCAAGTTCTAAAGTTTGTTGAATATCTTTAAGCGCTTGGGTCTGTTCATACAGCCGATAAAATGTCTTAACTTTCAACATCAGGATGTCGGGATCCACAGGCTTGGTCACATAATCCAATCCACCCGAATCATAACCCTTGGTGATAAAGCGTTTATCCGTATTTACAGCAGACAAAAATATGATCGGAGTTTCCTTTGTTTTGCTAAATCCCGCTATATTTTCAGCGACTTCAAAGCCATCCATATCTGGCATCTGAACATCCAATATGATTAATGCATATTTATATTTTAAGATCTTTTTTAAAGCTTCTTCCCCTGATTGAGCGGTATCAACTTTAAAATTTTTGGATTCCAGTAATTTTTGCAAAGAGTAAATATTATCCGGATTATCATCAACAATTAATATCATAGTGTATTAAAACTTAGCATCAAGGTTAACAAATCTAAAAAAATTAACTGAATACCACCAATCGAATTACGGAAAACCGCTGGCAAAAAAAAAGCGCATGAAATAAGTAAAACTTTAGTCTGTCAAAGCCTGTTTTAACAAATATGATACGTTTTACATCAAAAGGCATATACTGCATTCCCGGTAAGTTTTATCTCGACCCATGGAAGCCTGTTGATTTGGCTGTTATTTCTCATGGCCATGCAGATCATGCCCACTGGGGAATGAAGAAGTACCTCTGTCATCATTTCACAGTCAATATACTTCGGAGCCGGATCGGTCCAGATATTCAAATCCAGGGAATCGCTTACAATGAACCTGTCCACATCAATGGTGTCAGAGTTTCCCTGCACCCCGCCGGACATATCATTGGTTCTGCCCAGATTCGCCTGGAGTATAAAGGTAAAGTCGTCGTATTTACTGGCGATTACAAAATTCAGGAGGATGGCTTATGTACACCATTTGAACCGATGAAATGCCATGAGCTCATTACAGAAAGTACTTTCGGTCTTCCGATTTATCGATGGGAGTCTGTAGCGGTACAAAATGAACGACTGCAATCTTGGATTAAGAACAACCAAAGCAATCATAAGACATCCGTATTTATAGGGTATTCGCTTGGAAAATCGCAGCGTATTCTAAATGCTGTACATGAAATGGGTCCAGTATATGTACATTACAGTATTGCTAAATTAAATGAGGCCTACAGCCAGGCAGGTGTAAAACTACCACCCTATCAGATTGCGGAAGTAAAATCAGCTCCAAAAGAACTAGACAAGCAGATTGTATTGCTTCCGCCAGCACTGCTGGACAGCCAGCTCCTTCAAAAAATACCCAATGTTGCCTATGCCATCTGTTCGGGCTGGATGCAAATCCGTGGGGCGCGACGATGGCGCAGCGCAGATGCTGGTTTTGCGATCAGTGACCACGCCGACTGGTCAGGTTTATTGCAGGCAGTACGTAGCAGTTCGGCCGAAAAAGTATATGTGACCCATGGGCAAACAGCTACCTTTGCCAAATATCTCAATGAAATCGGCATTGAAGCGGAAGAGGTCACCACACAGTATGGTGATGAAGAAGATCCCCAAGTCCAAACGACTTAAGATAGCTTATGAAAGAATTTGCAACATTGATACATGCTCTCGACAGCAGCAACAAGACCAATTTGAAAAAAGAGGCTGTTTTGCATTTTTTCAGGGAAGCCTCTGACAAAGATAAACTTTGGTTCCTCGCTTTGATGACGGGGAAAAGACCGAAACGGAGTATAGCGGTTAAAGACCTCAAAACCTGGACTTTAGAAATAACAGAAATTCCCGAATGGTTATTTATTGAATCCTATGCTGCCGTAGGTGATCTATCCGAAACCTTGGCTCTACTTTTGCCATCGGCATCGCAACTGATAGAAAAAAGCCTTAGCGACTGGATGGATGAAATCATTGCCTTACAAAATGCATCCATTGCAGAGAAAAAAGCTTTCGTTCTTCGATCCTGGAACGGGCTAAGCACCGTCGAGCGCTTTATTTTTAACAAACTTCTGGGCGGAAGCTTCCGTTTGGGCATTTCAGCAAAAGGCTTAATCAATGCCCTTGCTCAATATACAGGTACTGAGGCGAGTGCGGTAGCGCACAGCATCATGGGCGATTGGAATCCACATGAAGTCGAATTTGAAAAACTTATTCATGGAACGTATAGTGATACCAATCTTTCCAAACCTTATCCTTTCTGCCTCGCCTATCCTATTGAAAAAGAACCTGAAGAACTAGGTCCAATTAAGACATGGCAAGTCGAATATAAATGGGATGGAATACGCGGCCAGCTTATCAAGCGCAGCGGAGACATACACATCTGGTCACGCGGGGAAGAACTTGTTACAGCCCAGTTTCCCGAAATTACCACGGCGCTCAGTCAATGGAGCGGAAGCTTTGTGCTCGATGGAGAGATTCTCGCGGTTAAAGACGATCGTGTACTTAATTTTTCAGAACTACAAAAACGGATCAATCGCAAGACAATCCCAAAGGCTTTGCGTGAGGAAGTACCTATTGCAGTCTACCTTTATGATCTCTTGGAACTGAATGGAATGGATCTCCGCCAGGAGCCACTTGCATACAGGCGTGTACAGCTGGAAGAACTTTATGCAGCCAATCCAGGTACCGTATTAAAACTATCATCGCTGATAAATGCCGAGGACTGGACAGCCCTTCAACAAATCCAAACTGCAGCACGCGAGCTTAACAGTGAGGGTATCATGCTCAAGAAAATGGATTCACCTTATTACGCCGGTCGCAAAAAAGGAGGCTGGTGGAAGTGGAAAGTCAATCCGATGAGTATAGATGCTGTACTCATCTACGCACAAAAAGGTAGCGGTCGCCGGAGTGCACATTACACAGATTATACCTTTGCCGTAAAAGATGGAGATCAGTTGGTCACGATCGCTAAAGCCTATTCGGGACTTACAGACAAAGAAATCCTTGAAGTAAGCCGGTTTGTCAAACAAAATTCACTGGAAAAATTTGGCCCCGTCCGCACGGTTAGACCCGAACTTGTCTTTGAGATTGCCTTTGAAGGGATAGGATACAGCAAAAGACACAAATCTGGCGTAGCATTACGCTTCCCAAGGATTTTACGCTGGCGAAAGGACAAAACAGCGGCAGAGATCGACACCCTTGAAGATATAAAACAATTGATTCAATAAAAATTTGAGACGATAAAACAGCGTGAACGAGAAGATAGCACATAGTGAAGGATTTCGAATTGTCAACAATTATTTCGAATCCCAGGGAAATGTTCCCTTTAGCTTTCAGACCAAGGCCTGGGATAAATACGCGCAGGGATATAGCGGACTAGTTATTGCACCAACAGGATTTGGAAAAACCTTTTCATTATTTATGGCGGTACTGATAGACTTTCTTAATCACCCGGATCAGCACCAAAAGGGTTTGAAGCTACTTTGGGTAACACCCTTACGCTCATTGGCTAAAGATCTTGCACGAGCAATGCAAAAGGCCATAGACGATATTGGGCTGGACTGGGTCGTTCAGGTTCGCAATGGCGACACCAATCCGAAAGTAAAAGCGCAACAGACGCGATCGATGCCCGATATTCTGCTCGTCACACCCGAAAGTCTTCATTTGCTGCTCGCACAAAAACAACGGGATAAGTATTTCAAAAATCTCCGGTGTATCACGGTGGACGAATGGCATGAACTGATGGGCAACAAACGTGGTGTTATGGTCGAACTGGCGCTCGCCTTCCTCAAGTCGCACTATAAAAAGATGCGCGTTTGGGGGATCACTGCCACCATAGGCAATCTCGAGGAAGCTATGGAGGTCCTGTTGCCAACAGAAAAAAAACGTATCCAAATTGTCGCTAAAGAGAAAAAGAAGATAGCGATCAAACCAATTTACCCCAGCAAAGTGGAACTATTGCCCTGGGCAGGACACCTCGGTGGCAACCTAGCAGACCAGGTCGTCCCCATTATACTCCAGAGCAAAAGCACAATCCTATTTACCAACACACGCAGCCAAAGCGAAATGTGGTATCAGCTCCTTTTACAGGCACATCCAGATTTTGCCGGACAAATCGCCTTACACCACAGCTCTATCGATGCCAATATCCGCGAATGGATCGAAGATAATCTCAGCAGCGGCAAACTTAAAGCAGTCGTGTCGACCTCTTCCTTGGACTTAGGGGTAGATTTCAAACCCGTTGATACAGTCATCCAGATTGGCTCGAGTAAAGGTGTAGCCCGGTTTATGCAACGCGCTGGAAGAAGCGGCCATAGCCCTTACGAAACCTCTACGATTTATTTCGTCCCTACGCACTCCCTGGAGCTCATCGAGGTCGCCGCACTGAAGGAGGCCGTAAAAACGCAGACGATCGAAAACCGGGATCCCATGGTTCAAACTTTCGATGTGCTTGTTCAATTCATGGTAACCATCGCCCTGGGCGGGGGATTTCGTTCGGAAGAACTGCATGCGATCGTCGCCAATACCCATGCCTTTCGCTACATGGATACGGAAGAATGGCAATGGTGCATGTATTTTATTACCGCGGGTGGAAAAATAGGCAAACGCTACGAAGAATTTCACAAGGTTATTCAAGATGAAGAAGGCAAATGGATCATCAAAAATCGTCGCCTGGCACTTCTGCATCGACTCAATATAGGCGCTATTGTAGGGGACGCCATGATGCGCGTGAAGTTCCTCTCCGGTGGTTATATCGGCATGATCGAAGAATATTTTATCAGTAAACTCAAAAAAGGCGAGCGATTTATTCTTGCGGGACGCGTCCTGGAACTTGTGATGGTCAAGGAAATGACCGTATTCGTAAGAAACTCGTCGGGTAAAGCCATTACTCCAAGCTGGCTCGGGGGCAGACTTCCCTTATCGTCCAATTTAAGCCATTTCCTTCGTAAAAAATTGGCAGCAGCAACAGGAGCTCCTTCCAGTGAAAAAGAGCTTCATTTCCTGGCACCATTGATCGAAAAACAGACCGAACTTTCGGCCGTGCCTAGCGAAGCGGAATTTCTTGTCGAACATATCAAAACAAGAGAAGGATATCATCTCTTTTTCTACCCTTTGGAGGGTAGACTGATCCATGAGGTCATGGCAGCGCTCGTCGCCTATCGCATCAGCAAATTGTACCCCATCAGTTTTTCCATGGCCATGAATGATTATGGTTTCGAACTCTATTCCGACAAGGACATCCAACTGAGCCAATCACAGCTCGAAGAGGTCTTGAGCCGTAAAAATCTGATGGAAGATGTTATCAGCAGCATCAACTCCGCAGAAATGGCCAGCCGTAAATTTAGAGATATTGCTGTCATTTCGGGATTGGTGGTTCAAAATTATCCGGGTACACAGCAAAACAATAAATCCCTACAGGCTTCATCCGGAATTATTTTCAAGGTATTAATGGAGCACGACCCGAGCAACCTACTCCTCAAACAAGCTTTTAGCGAAGTGTTCAACCAACAATTGGAAGAATATCGTTTAATAAAAGCATTCGACAGGATAAACAATAGTAAAATACGTTATACCTTTGTCGAAGAGTACACGCCACTGAGCTTTCCGATCAAGGTCGATAGCCTGCGGCAGTCGCTGTCGAGCGAAGCACTGATCGAGCGTATCCAACGGATGGAAAAGGCCAACATGCAAAAAAAGAAACGTAGAAAATGAAGATCAAAGAGCAAACAATTACCTTTAATAAGCAGCAATTAATCCTTAACAATCAACGATCTATATTTTGGAAATCAGAAAAAACACTGATTCTATCCGATCTGCATCTTGGCAAAGCAGCACATTTCAGAAAGCACGGTATTGCAATCCCCATGGATACCACAATAGCCGATCTCAATCGACTCGAGCGCCTAGTGGATTATTATCAGCCCGTTCAGGTTATTGTTGTTGGAGATTTGGTTCATGCAGGTATCAATCAAGAAGTGCTACTATTGGAACAATTCAAAACGAGATATCCAACGCTTCTCCTCCACTTGGTCAAAGGAAACCATGATCGCCTGTCGAAACAAATGACTGATCGATTTAACATCCACCAACATGACGAAATCTTTGAACTGCAGCAGATACAATTTAAACACCACCCCATCGATGCGGAAGATCAATCTTCCTTCAGGATTAGCGGCCATCTGCATCCAGGAGTCAGTCTTGTCATACCACCGAGACGGCAGTTACGCTTACCCTGTTTTATGGTTTCTGATCATCAAATTATCCTGCCTGCATTTAGTAAGTTTACAGGGCTAGACAGTAAGGAATTATCTACAGCGTATCAATGTTATGCAATCACAGATGACCTGATCTTTCCGATCCAAAAAAACAGATTATAAAAACGTTTTATGACATTTTGAATTCACCATTACATCTTGAGCTCTCCAGGTGAGATACCGTAATACTTTTTAAAAGCACTGCTAAAATTATTCTGATGACCATAGCCCGTCAACAGCGCCACCTCATAGACCGTCATTTTATCTTCGAGCAGATAACTTTTGGCTTTTTCCATGCGCACCCGTGTGAGGTAGTCGTGAATGGTCACTGAAAAATATTCCTTAAAGTCCTTACGCAGTTTGCTTTCACTCGTCAGCACCTCTGCTGCCAGTTCTTTTTGCGTTGGTGGATTGGCAATACGCTGTTCAAGAATCTGCCGTGCCATCTCCAACCTTTGCACATCCTCCTCATGAAAGAGTGAATCGCTGCTTTCGGTCTTCTCGTTATATTGCTCGAACTGATACATCAATAGTTCAACAACACGGGACTCCGTATGTAATCGACGGATCTCCCCTTTCTTTTTAGATTCAATCAGCTCAGTTATGGTATGCTGCATCTCGTAGGTTGCCATCAGATCCTCCTCCGAAAACGACACATACTCTCCCTTTTCGATCTCATGCACAAATTGCTGGTGCAATAACGAATCGCGTTTAATCAGATTGAGGTAATACTCTTTGGAAATAACAGCTATAAAATACGTGTATTCAATACCGGGTTCCACTTCATGAATGGATTTGACAGAAGGAATGTAGCGTATATTATGCCGGCTCATGCCGTAAGGCAATTTGCTATCTGTCGGCTTAAAGAAAATAAACTGGCTGGTTATGGTTTCGCCCTCGATCTCCGTAAGCACCTGTACTGGCCGATCAAACTGCATTTTCGAATGCAAGATAAACAATCCTGAAGTCGATAGCTGAAAATTCTCCATATGGACAGGATCTTTGGATATGGATATCCTATTTTCCACCAAAGGTTTGTCGGGAACATAGCCATCCGGAATTTCTTCTTCAAAAAGCCAATCTGCCAACTCTACTATTTTACTTTTCACCAACATGATTACAAATCCTAAATAAGCCTGAAGCAGTTAAAATTAACGAAATAAGATGGTATTCTAAAAATTATTTATAATCTTTCTAAATAACACGGTTAATCCAAGTCAATATCCATTTCCTCCAACTGAACATAGGGTTTCAATGTTCTTGGATTCATAATGACATTGGACTCGACCGAAAAAATGGTATAGATCTCCTTTTGAGCCAATACTTCCACCGGGGTACCATGAAAGAGCTTTCGGCCATTTTTGAGCATCAGAATACGATCGGCATACATGGCGGCAAAATTGACGTCGTGCACAATCAGCACCACCATAAATCCTTTTCGGGCAAGTGCCCGCGCAATGGCGAGTACTTTCTGCTGATAATGCAGATCCAATGCCGAAATCGGTTCATCCAATAACAACAACGCATCCGGATTATCCCATATCTGCGCTAAGATCCGTGCAAGATGAACACGCTGCTGTTCACCACCAGAAAGGCTCAAAAAATCCCGTTCAGCAAAAGCAGATACCCCACAAAGTTCCATGGTTTCGGCCACGATCTTATAGTCCTGTTGCTTTGGACTATTCTTATAATGCGGATACCGCCCCATCAGCACAATTTCTTCCACGTTAAAACTCAATGTCATCTGCTGCTGTTGGCTCAGTAAAGCCCTGCATTTGGCCAAAGCCGCGGGCTCGTATGCCGACAGTGCCTTGCCATTGAGATGAATAGCTCCCGAATCCGGCTTTTTTTCACCACAAAGCACTCCCATCAGCGTCGATTTACCCGCGCCATTGGCTCCTAGGATTGCTAGAATTTCTCCTTTGCGCACCTGAAAGGTAATATCCTTCAGGAGCTTTCGTCCGTTCACTTCGTAGTTGATCTTCTCTACACGTAGCATAATGCGATTATTTTTTAAGCCTCTGCCAAAAGACTATTTATCTTTGATTAAAATATACAAGAATACCGGTGTACCCAGTAAAGCTGTAATCACGCCGATGGGCAATTCGATGGGGGCCACAGCGACCCGTGCAATCACGTCTGCCAATGTCAACACCAGTGCCCCTAATAGTAATGAACCAGGAAGCACAAATCGGTGATCCGCCCCACCCATCAGGCGAACTGTATGTGGAACAATCAATCCCACAAAACCAATAATACCCGACACCGCAACGGATGCTCCCACAGCAAGCGTGGATAAGACAACCACCCAGCGTTTGACGCGATCGGTACGCATACCCAAAAGATCTGCCTGCAACTCCCCGAGCGAAAAAGCATTCAATGACTTTCCAAAAAAAGGCAAGATCAGCACCGGGATCAAAATAAATGGCGCCAAAGCCCTTAGGTTATCCCAAGTAGCCCCGCCAAGACTGCCCAGCATCCAAAAAGTGATGGTACGTAACTGTTGCTCCGTCGACATATAAGTCATCAACCCTGTCAGCGCACCGGCAAAGGCATTGATGGCAATACCTGCCAACAACATCGTCGTCACGTTTGGACGGCCATTTTTACTGGCGATACGGTAAACCAAAAAAGCGGTTAAACCAGCGCCCACAAAAGCACCAAACGCCAATATATAATATCCAATCCATGCCGCTAAAGAGGTGAAAAGAAAAGTCTCAAAGGCAATGATCAGTACTGCAAAAAGGGACGCTCCAGAAGAAATCCCGATCAATCCGGGCTCTGCCAATGGGTTGCGGAATATACCCTGGATCGCAGCACCCGATATACCTAGTGCTGCACCCACCAAAAGTCCGAGCAAAAGACGCGGCATACGAATCTCAAAAAGAACATCTCCTTGCATATTGTGCACAGCTTCGGCACTCCCCAAGTGCAATTTTTGCGTCAACATCGTTAAGATATCAGCGGACGGAATATGGTAGGCCCCCATCCCCAAGGCAACAATACTTACAACACCCAATACCAGGCCCAAAGCCAATAGGATAAATTTCTGTTTCTTTTGCACCGGCTTTATTTTGAATCCATCACTTTTCCAAATCCACGGTGCAATTCTAAGATTGCGTCTGGCAGCCGGTTACTGAAATTTACCAGTAGTGAGGCATTCATCACCAAGATACGGTCGTTTTTACCCGCATTTGTAATACGCATGCCCGGCAATTTGAGGATAGCATCCTGACCGCCAAGGCTACTCGCGCCAAAATCAAATAGCAACACAATATCTGGATTGGCCTGCACCAGCGCTTCCGTCGTATAGGGTTTGAAATCCGAAAATTCCTGAACCGCATTTTTGCCACCAGCCAGATTAATCATCGCATCCAAGCTACTGCCCTTACCTGCCACACTCATGGTACCTGTACCACGCGCATATAAAAACAATACTTTGGGTGCCGCTTTACCCTGATTTTCCTTCTTTACTAATTCCATGGTATGATCCAAGCTTACTTTCGTGCGGGAAACCAGATTTTTACCGGCAGCAGATTCACCGACGGCATCTGCGACCTCCTGGATGTAACGAAGTGCACCCGGAACAGAGTAGTTTGGCTTAATGGAGACAAACTTCACACCAGCCGCACGAATCTGCTGAATGACCGATTTGGATACGTCGCCTTCATTCGCAATGACGATGCTTGGTTTAAAAGATAACAGACCTTCGGCCGATACCGACCGATTCTTGCTTACCCTCGGCAAGGCTGCAGCCGCTTTGGGCGATATACTTGTCACATCGGTAGCGACCATGCGCTCGCCTACTCCCAGCCCGTAGATCGTTTCGGTCAACGAACTGTTTAACGTAATGATTCTCTGCTGTGCCGTCGCCCATCCACCGATTTGCATCACAAAACACAGTATAACAACATAAAATCTACTCATCGTAATTCTTTATCTCCATGATGGCGATAGCGGATTTCCAGGAATGGTTTTCGCATCTCGCCGTTCAACTTGAGTACAAAACAAATCAATAATCAGTCTAAATACAAATTATATCGAATCTTTTAGAATAGCACGCTGCAACGCAAAAAGAACTATAAGACACTACTAAACAAGAATATACCCCTTAAAATAAACTACTTTTCAGTCCATAAAAAACGGATTAAATAGAATTTATGACATTTTGCATAGAGAAAAATTCAGACGGATTACCGTTTTTTGTAACATTATTTAGAATTAGTAAAAATAAAAATAGTGTTTATAAGCATCTCATCTTTTCGAACAAGCACCCTGATCGCCTTATGCGCCTGCCAGGTTTATACCCTGCAAGCACAGGAAAAATGGAAAATCTCCGGTGTATTGAAAAACGAATCCAATAAAGGCGTAGCCAATGCGACCGTATATCTTTATCCGGACAAATATGCTTTTAAAACAGATACTGCAGGAAGATTTCAATTCACCCAGCTCTATGCGGGACGCTACGAATTACAGGTACAGGCCATGGGTTATCAGCAGTACCGCCAAGTTATCGATTTGGAAGACAAAAATCAGCAGTTGAACATTGTGTTAAAAGCTGAAGAACGGCAGATGGATGTAGTTGATGTGCAGGGTAAAGTGCAGGCTGTAGACAATCTCGTTAAGGCCGAAAATGCCGCCATGCCCGTAAAAGTCATCACCAAACGTGAAATTGAGCTTATGGGCAGCCGTCGTCTGGATGAAGTTTTAAAAGAACAGACGGGTATTGCCATCGTCAACGATATTGCCGGAGGCTCCAGAGCCGTCGGTGTACAGATCCAGGGATTCAGCAGCAACTACGTGATGGTCCTTGTAGACGGGCAACCTATGCTGGGACGCAACAGTGGCAACTTTGACCTGTCCCGTATCTCGGTGACCAACATCGAGCGTATCGAAATCATCAAGGGCGCATCCTCCTGCTTATACGGCAGTGACGCATTAGGTGGTGCGATCAATATCATTACACGCCATGGTGCAATCACACCACAGGCACAGGCATCGCTTCTTTACGGCAGTCTCAATACCGTTGATGCAACGCTGGAAGCAGAAACACCTTTTGCTAATCAACGCGGGAGCGCCGTTTTTTCGGGCAATTACTACCGCACGGATGGTTTTAATACCGACAAGCAGTATCTGGACTCCAAGAGCACCACTTTCCCCCCCTATACCAACTACAGTTTTCAGGGGCGAGTACGTTATCGTACAAGCAAAAATGGGACTTTTGGCGTTACAGGACGTTATGCAGCCCGAGAATCTGAAATGATCAATGCATGGTCCGAATCGGCCACATTACAGGATAAACAAAAAGATCAGGACATCAACCTTTCGGCAAGTTACGACCATAATTTCGAGTCGGGACTGCGCAGTATGACTCGTTACTATTTCTCGCGTTTCCACTCCCAGATTGCCGCACAATGGTTGCAACAAGGTATTGTTGCAAGTGCCGAGCAATTCGGTCAGAATGTACACCGCATTGAACAGCAATTTGCGTATAGCCCCGCACAACAGGTCAAACTTACCGGTGGTATAGGTGGTAGTCTTGAACTGATGGACAACCAGGATCTGGATGCCAAGCGCTCTTTGAACAGCGCATTTGCCTATTTGCAGACTGAATGGAAACCTGTAGACCGCTTATTGACGACGCTGGGTCTACGCTACGATCAGACCAATGTCTACAATGGCCATCTGAGTCCAAGTTTGGGTTTACAATACCATGTCAGTCCTACACTTTTGATCAAAGGTGGTATCGGAGCCGGATTTAAAGCACCCGACTATAAGATGCGCTATCAGGTCTTTTTCAATCCAGCAGCCAACTATCTGGTCGTCGGTTCAGAGCGCGTAGCCGATGTGATTGCAGCCATGGATCAAGCCGGAGAACTGAGTTATAAAAACAGCTATATGCTCAATTTAGTGGCGGGTAACCTCAAAGCCGAAACCAGCATTTCAAACAATATTGGACTTACCTGGAGTCCGTCCAATAGATTTCAGGCCGATTTCTCGGTCTTCTACCATCGGATCAACAATCAGATCAACACAGTCAGTGTGGGTAACGGGACCAAAGTAGCACAGATCTATAGCTACCGCAACCTGCCCAAAGCCATGAATAAAGGATTCGAAGTTTCATTGACCTATCAGGCAACCAAAGATCTGCAATTGTCGATGGGTTATCAATACCTGATTGCCAAAGACCTGAGTGTTTTGGATAGTATTGCCAAGGGAAGTTACCCCTATAACCAGATCAACGATCCCGCTACAGGCGAATATCGCCAGAGCAAAAAATCAGATTATTGGGGTATTGAGGACCGTTCGAGACACATGTTCAATGCAAAAGCCCAATACGAATATAAACCCTGGGGCGTCAATGTCAATGCGCGTGTCAATTTCAGAAGTGCCACACCTTTTCAGGAATATAATGGCAACCAGTTTATCGACAAATATGACATCTTTATTCCCTATCACACACTGGTGAATATGACGGTAGAAAAGAGTCTGATGAACCGCAGATTGACACTGCGTCTGATCGGTGACAATCTATTCAATTTTACAAGCCGTTATTTACTTGGGCAACCTGGACGGGTTATTATGGGCGGCGTCAGCTACCGTTGGATAAAAGAATAATAAGGACTAATGAACAAGAATTTAGCACACAAAGTACAAGATAAAAGATGAGAACGATTCGCATGATTATTGGAGAATGTAGCATCTGGCTTTCCTTTCACAAGATTGGCCGTTGTATTTTTTCAGTACTATTGTTATTGACAGTGGTATCCTGTGGGAAAGACAAAGACTACACGATCGGATTAGAAGATGGCAAAAGTACCTTGATCAAAGATCTTGCTGGCGATACCGATGCAGCCATGGGTGAAGGTACTGAAGGGAAAGAGCAAAGACCATTTTTTATATTTCTTTTTCGTTTTAAAGACCAAAAGCAAATATGGGTTAAGACCAAAGCCGATTCTGCGCAGTGGCTTAAAACAAAAGATTGGGATATTGCCTTTACAGGTCCTTACAATTCGGAGATCTATGTGAACAATGCCCAGCATGAATACAATCCAGGTTATGGCGGCCAGGCAAATAATACCGCTGTGGTTTTACTGCGACAAGCCTATCAGAGTGTCACTGTGGCCCCTTCGGATGAAGAGTTTAATAAAAGTGAAGTAAACAAAATTGGCTGGGCAGCAACCGATGGTTCGGATGGCTGGTTTCGCTATAGTTTGAGCACCCATATTATGCAGGCGCTCCCCAATCGTACCTATGCAATTCGCTTACCCGATGGCAAATATGCCAAATTACAACTGATCAATGCCTATAAGGGAAATCCTGCGGCGGTAACCAACCTCAATTGGCCCGCCCCGTACTATACATTTAAATATTATGTACAGCAGGATGGCAGCAAAGATTTAAATACAAACACATTATAATAAGGAAAAATTACACAATTAAATTAAAGATGAATAGATTATTTACAACAGCAGCACTACTATGTGCATTGAGTTTAGGTTTTACTTCTTGTAGCAAGGATGAGGCAGTGGTAGAGGAGCCAACCGAGCAACCAGAAGAAAAGCCTGAGGACCCAAAACTTAGTGATGAGACAGCTGTTTCTGCAACTGCAACAATCGCAGTTCCTTCTGGCGTAAAGACTTTTTATGATTTTAAAACAAATACTGTTCAGGAAGAAGCTAAGAGTATGATCAATCTTTCGGGAATGTATGGTTCAACTTTGCAAAACACTTCATCAGATAATTATAAAATGGGCTATTTTGATCAGGCAAACACGAGTATTGAAAAGCTGACACTAGCATCGGTATTAACTGCCAACATCACTTTGACTGACAAACTCGGTATTGATGCATCAAGTGCCGGAGCACCAGTGACAGGCCCAACATGGATTATCTATGATTTTGCAAACAATCATGCTGTCTACCCTACTGCCAATCGGTATATCGTAATGTACAAAGGTGAGAAATTGAATAACGAAGCAGATGAGCTTTATGTAATTCAAGCAGGCGGCATTACTGCAGCTAGTGGAAATGCAACCTATAACATCAATTTTAAAAAATTTATTAAACAGTAGTAAACTGAAATATAAGTTTGAGAAAGTCTAAAGAAACTTACTAGCATAGCAGCTGGTTAAAATTCCAGCTGCTTTTGTTAACCCAAAATCAAAAACCGAAAAAAATATATTAAATACCAATTTTCATACACACTTTATCAGCAAAAGATTTTATCTTTACTATTATTTAGAATAATTTTAAATAAAAATAACACACTAACTACCTTACTACTATAAGCATACAAAGGGACAAGGTATCAATTAACACAAAAAAACTAGTAACAATGAAAATAAAGAAACGCAGCAACCTATTAAAATTCATACCTGTATTGGCATTTTTAATTGTGTTGGGGTCTTGTAGCAAAAGCGAGCCCACAGTAGTAGAGCCTGAACCAGATCCTGTTGCACCAGAAGCTATGTTCAACCGCTTGATTACGGTTA
>NZ_DKSP01000135.1:0-23019 GCF_002472745.1 Sphingobacterium sp. UBA7253
CCTACCAAATTATCCTTGATGGTAGCAACCGACTCAAGACCTCGCTATCTGAAATTGGGACAGGATTATTTTAATCTCAGAACGGATACATCTTGGTCAAAACTGAATAGACCCACTGTAATTTCAGCAGAAGTAAGCTCAGATACGGGGCAGACCAAATTATTGGAGATACGTGATCTCATTCGCTTTAGGCAATATACGCTTGCGGAAGTAAAATTAAAGGAACTGATCCAGCATGGCGCTACTTCGCAGACCTACCTTGAAATGGCCAAACTGGCCTGGTTTAAAATGGAATATCAGCAATGTTATGCCTACGCCCGGCAAGCATTGTCTATGGATACTTATGATGCACAGGCAAATTATTACTATGGTTTGGCAGCGATTAAGCTAAAAAAAGATAACGATGCTTTAGATGGTTTTGAAGTCGCTTCATTAAATCCAACTTGGCGAAGTGCTTCCTTTGTGCAAATGGCCAAATATTACTATCGGATTAAACAATATGAACGTGCAGGGGATTATATCGCAAAAGCTGTGGTTGCCAATCCGCTAAATATAGATGCCTTGCAGATGGACGTGTTGGTTCAACACAAAAAAGGAGCTGTAACAGATCGTCTTTCCCATCAGACAATTCTCCAATATGATCCGTTTAATGCCTTTCTCCAATTTGAGGAAAAGAAGACATTTTCATCCAGGCAAGAGTTTGCCGCTGAAAAGCTGATGGAACTGGCGATATGGTATGCTGATCTTGGAGAGTTTGAATCGGCCACCGATCTACTCCGCTCGGGACAGAAGAATACGGAAGCTTTAATTTGGCTAGCTTGGCTGACGCGATCGAATAAGTCGATCAGTCAGGAATGGTTAAATCAGGCAACGCAAAGTAAGCCCGCTTTTGTCTTCCCATTTCGAGAAGAAAGTAACCAGGTATTCCAATGGGCAAAAGAGAACAGTAAAAGTTGGACTATCGATTATCTGACTGCACTATTGTATCGTTTCAGGAATCAACCCCAAAAAGCAAGAGAAATTTTGTCGGCAGTAGCGCAGGAGCCAACAGATTTTGCGGCCTATTATGCACTGAAATCAAGTTTGCAAGATACGAGCCGCATAGATCTGGCGGTACAGATGATGCAGCAGGCAACCTTGATGGAACCACAAGAATGGCGATATGGGCTACATTTGGTGGAGCTTCTAAACAATAGTCAGTCTTATAAAGAAGCCCTTAAGGTGAGTACAGCATATCATCGCAAATTTCCGAAGAATTATATACTAACCCTAGCACAGGTACGTACATTGTTATTGGGGAAAGAATACGTGCGGGCTGAGAAAGAATTGGAAGAGGTGACCATACTTCCATTTGAAGGCGCAACTGAAGGCCATCGGTATTATGTACAGACCAAATTAATGTTGGCCTACCAATTTATCCTTGAAAAGAAATATAAAGAGGCAAAATTGAAAATTGCGGAATCGAGATTATGGCCCATGAATTTGGGCGTTGGTGAGCCTTATGCCGATGAAAAAAATGAAATATTGGCTGACTGGCTTGAACTGCATTTGCAGCAAGGGAATAATCAGGGAAATCCAGATCTTTTGAAAAAAATTGCCCAGAGTAAACCTTCAAAAAACAGGTATGAACTGATGCTTCGTGAACTTGCAGAAGAACAATTAAAGCTGTCGAAAGGGGAAGGATCTGCCGCGAAGAAGGATGATTTAAAAGGAATGATTCCTTCGGATCATGATCTTTTCAAGCAGATTAAAGAAGGAACCCTTGCAAGTTATTGGCCTGTATTGATCCGAAAAATCTATTTTGAACAGGATCAACGGTTATTCTGATGCGTTGTTAACGTTGCAAGGATATGTTAATCACATTAAAAAGTAGTCGCTTTTGCGACCACTTTTTAATGTGATATTTTCAGATTAATCTAAGGCTATACGAATGGCCTGTTCAACTGGAGTATATCCGTCTGTGGAATCCGTGATCGCTAATTCTCCCCTCAACAGCAAGGGCGGTTGTGCCATAAATTTAGGAAGAGTTCCACTGTGTGGTTGAGCTGAATGGACTAGAAACGGATGGCAAAGATAAACTGTACCTGCTTTACCCGTTGCATACACCTCTTTCCTTTTGGGCAGCTCGTCCAACTTATTCGCAAGCTGCATAAACGAAAGACCAAACTCTCCCTCCTTCGCTAAGAGCTTTGCCACATCAATGTGAGAACCTTCATATATGACGGTAGGTGCATCATTTTCACTTACGTCCGAATACAACACAAGCATTAATAAGCCTCGACCTTTGGATCTGACGTTGACGCGCCACTCAAAATAATTGTTCGGGTCATTTCCCGCGAAACTTGCGTCGACGTGCTTACCCGTATCATTTGGTTTGTGGATAGATGGAAACCTTATAGGGAACGTACCCACATTTCGACAGGGTATCCACCTGTCTTTACCCACCAATTGATCAAAAATTAAATGTATTTTTTTTGTATTTAATGATTCGATAAAAGGTGGTTGAGTATACATACCTAAGCGTATAACTGGTTCGGTCCAAGTTTGCGGATTAGACCTTTCACAGGGAAGGTCATTCCATAGGATATCTAAAACTGCATCCGCTGTTTCTTTTGAAAATGCATTTTCAATGCGAACAAAGCCACTAAGAATGAATTGCTCTATTTCCTTTTTACTTAGTATTTCTGACATAATTCTTTTGATATATAACCTATTTAGGGACAATAATTGCGTATTGACCTATTTGTTTAGATAATGAATAAAATTTTAAAATAGAAAATCACGCTATATAGATAGTATACAGCGCCTTGCTTAAGAACTAAGCAAGAAAAGGGTTTTATAACATTACAGTCATTTTCATAGTGCAAATGTAAAGAATTATTTTGAGATCGAAACGTATCATATGGGGCCGGGTAGTAGGTTCTGTACCAGCTTAGATAAAAAAAGCCCTAACGGTCGTTAGAGCTTCTCTCGTCGGGATGGCCGGATTTGAACCGACGACCTCCAGCACCCCATGCTGGCGCGATACCGGGCTACGCTACATCCCGTTTATTCCAATTTGATTGAAAGTCGTATTTAAATAGGACGATTAGCTGGAATAATTTTTTGGTAGGGCTAAAATAATAATTATTGACAAAAAATAAAATGTAAATACGAAAAAACGCCATCCGATTTAGAATGGCGTTTTTCTTCGCTAATAGATGCTGATTAGAACTTGTAACCGACCATAATGCCGATTGTTTTATTTTTTGCGTCTAAGGTCTTGTCGATACTCGTAAAACCATGGCTGTAATAAGCATCTAATGTAAGGTGACTGATATCTACACCGATACCGACTCTACCATCAAATGAAAATTTCTTATAATCGGTATTTGCGCTGGACTTCACTGTTTTTACATCATAGTTTAACTGCGGCCCCAATAGCCCACGGAGGTTGAAGTCGCCATTTTCCAAAAATTTATAACCGACCTGTAATGGTAGATTTATTTGATAGAATTTAGGTGTTTTCTGTACATTTTCGAAGGTATATTCTTTACGCAACAGACTAGCACCGATTCCGGGCTGGAAGAAAATGCGATCTCCAATACGGGCAAATCCTGCTACAGATACGCCGACTTTGCCATTATTATCTTTGACAGACTTGTTGCCAAAGGAACTCATATGATAGTTGCTTCCGACCTGTAAACCATAAGTGATATCTTGCGCTTGTGTAGTACCTGCAATTCCTAATAATGTCAATCCCAACAGGGCTACTTTGAATGTTGTTTTCATTGTCAAATTATTTTTTGTGATCAATTGTATGTTGTTCTTTCCTTTATGACAATGGAAAATCCATATACCCTTAGAAAAAAAATATTTTATAAAATAGATGGCTTACCTTTAGTCGTCACAAAAGCCTTTTTATAAAGTTTTTTGGGTAAATATCATTGGCCGATGGGAGGATGTCATGTACTCGCCTGAGCATCTATACGAAAAGAATTACGAATAGGTATAAATAAGGGATTTGAAATTATATGGCGGATGTATCGAAGTTGATATTAAAAAAAGTGAAAAATTTGTAAGGGTAATAGTCTATTGGGGTGTCTTACTAATAAAGTGGATTATTTAAACAATAAGACAGATTTGATCAATGTCGGAAAATAAAGAAAAGAATTTTGAGCAGCTTTTTCGGGCGCACTACAAAGAGTTACATCGTTATGCCTACCGGTATCTAGGCGATAGTGATGTGGCGGAAGAGGTTGTGCAACAGGTGTTTTTGCGGCTTTGGGAACGCGATTGGGAGGAGCAGATACATACTTCATTAAAAGCGTATTTATATCGGGCTATTTATAATGAAAGTATGAATGTGCTGAAAAAAGAGCAACGTAAGCTAAAATATCAATCCCACGAACTGCATAGGCAGGATTTTGTACCTGCGGTTGATGAAAGTACGCGGGATTTGGACGAAAAGCTACAGGTCGCATTGGCGGAATTACCTGAAAAAAGCCGTACGGTCTTTGAGTTAAGCCGTTTTCAGGAAATGAAATATAAGGATATCGCAGTAACCCTGGATCTGTCGATTAAAACTGTTGAGGGACATATGAGCAAGGCACTGAAGCATTTGCGTATCGAACTTATGGATTATTTAACATTGATTATTTGCTTTCTTATCTATACGCTATGAATAAGGAACTGTTAGAAAGATATATCATTGGCGAGACCAATGAAATAGAGAATATCATGATACACGATTGGTTAGAAGAAGACGCTAACAATAAGGAGGAGTACATAAAAATGAAAAAAATGTGGGATAGTTTGCCCAAACCCCTGGATGTTCCTGATGTGAACGTAGATAAGGCTTGGGCTGACTTCAAAGTTGTGCGAGATAAAAGAGCGGCAGAAGCTGCGGTAATCCCCCAAAAAAAGACTTCTGTAATTCAATGGAGCTGGTGGTTAGCAGCAAGTATCTTGGTCTTTTGTGCTGTAGGATTCTATGTGTTTGATCAATCTCATCGTGAGGAAATGTTTCTTTCGAGTATGGAGCAAGTGCGCCAAGATTCCCTACCTGATGGTTCGGTAGTTACCTTAAATAAAAATACGGAGCTGGCTTATTCAAGCAGGTGGACCAATAATAATAGAAATGTGGCATTGAAAAGAGGGGAAGTGTTTTTCCAGGTCCACAAGGATAAAAAACATCCCTTTGTCATTGAGACAGGGAAAACCAAAATTACGGTATTGGGCACCAGCTTTAATGTGCGCCGAACATCAGATGCGACGGAAGTTATTGTTGCTACAGGATTGGTTAAAGTCGGTTATGCAAAAAAGGAAGTCTTTTTGCGACCACAACAAATGATTACAATCCGGGATAGTGATACAATAAAAGTAGGAAAGGAACCTGTCAAGGATCAGTTTTATAAATATTATGTGGATCGTGTGTTTGATTTTGAGAATACCCCATTGCAGCGTGTTGTTGAGCTGCTAAATCAAGCTTATGCGTATAAGATTATTATTGACCATCCTGCTGATCAGAAATTATTATTGACAGCAAAATTCGAACAAAATAGTTTAACTGAAATTTTGAAAGTCATTTCTAGCACATTTGGATTAAACGTAAATGTGAAAGACAGCGAGATTCATCTGACGAGGTGAGCCAACAGATAGATATATTTTCAGAACAAAATTGTATAGAAAACAACATGATACTATTTTTTATAAAGAGGGTAGAGCTTTATCTCTTAATTTTAATGCTGTGTTCGTTCCATTTGGGAAGGGCACAGCAAAAGCTCGCTGCAACGATTCAAATACCAGCCTTTCCAGAGACTACTGTAGGTGAAGTTTTTCGTTTGTTGAAGGAGCAGCAGGATGTATTGTTCTCCTTTAATGGAAATATCCTACAGACAGACAGTGTGATTCATACTAAAGCCTTCAAAGGGAATTTGTATGATTATCTGGATCGGATTTTGGGCAAGGAATATAGTTTTAAAGAACTTGGACGGCATATTATTATTCAATATACACCTCAGCGGATGTCGGTGGAGTTTGAAGTGAAGACACCTCATAAAAACAAAGTTGTTATAGCGGGGTATATCAAAAATATTCGGACTAATAATCCGATTTCCAATGCCAGTATCTTTGATCGAAGTGCTTTATTGTCTACGTTGACGGACCGAAATGGCTACTTTGAGCTGGACGTAAAGAAAAAAAGTAATCTCATTGCAGTGAACGTTAGTAAGGAGGCTTTTCGGGACACCAGTGTTATGGTGATTTTTCCGATAGAAGCGCAAATTGGCGATAAGAAGAAGCGTGAATATGGCTATTTTGAAGGGTATGAAGAAGATCATGGTCTTTATCGATCTTTTTGGGGACGGGTATTTCTGTCTCCTGCCCAAAAGATCCAAAGTATGAATTTGGGCGGGATGTTTTTGTATAGCCCATACCAAATTTCGATGACACCGGGATTAAGTACACATGGTTTTATACAATCGCAAATTGTGAATAAATTTTCCATAAACATTATTGGTGGATCTACTGCGGGGGTAAAAGGTATTGAGCTTGGTGGCGTATTTAATATTAATCAATATGATATGCAAGGCTTGCAAATGGGCGGTGTTTTCAATGCCGTTGGGGGAAGTGTGCGTGGTGTACAACTTGCCGGTGTAGGAAACCGTGTGTTCGGAGAAATGAAAGGTTTGCAAGTGGCAGGCGTCTTCAATGGTGTAGGAGAAAATGTAAGTGGGGTACAGATCGCCGGTGTGGGAAACCATGTTTCCGGGGAAGTGAAAGGTCTGCAAATAGCGGGTGTTTTTAACAAAGCGGATACGGTTAGAGGTGTTCAAATCGCTGGTGTTGTAAATTTAGCCAATGAGGCTCCAGGAACGACACAGCTTGCTAGCATACTTAACAATAGCGAATCGACTGTTGGAAGTCAATTAGCAGGCATCGCTAATAAAGCTAAAAAAGTAAGCGGAGTTCAGGTGGCAGGTATCGTTAATATTGCCGATAGTAGTGATTATCCCATTGGTCTGCTTAATTTTATTAAAAATGGTGAGCAGAGTCTTTCAGTAGCGGTCAATGAGGATAGCTATCTCGGATTACAATTTCGTTCAGGTGGTCGTGTACTCTATAGTATATTATCGATCAATAGGGCACTCGATGGCAACAGACCGGATAAATATGCCTTTGAAGCAGGTTTAGGTGCAGTATTGATCAATAGGACCAAGTTTAGTCTGCGTACGGAAATAGCTACACGTAATTATCTGACAGAGAAATTTAAAAGCCTGGATAATCATCAGTCCTCGCTGCGGGTAATTCCGGCGTTTAAACTAAGTGAGCGCATGTCTATATTTGTGGCTCCCAGCTTGAACTATGCGGAAAGAGACGAGAATTCAATTTATGGTGGTAGTACATTGTGGAAAGCTTGGCGGAGAGACCGTACCCGAAATACGTTTTATGGAGGTGGAATGGCAGGTCTTATGCTAAAATTATAAAACTAAAAACTATTTGGCAATAGCATTGTTCTATAGATAGCTTTTAAACATTTAACATTTTACGTAAACGCCCTATATCAATCTGATAGAGGGCGTTTATCTTTGTATAGCTGAGAAAGAACAGTGTTTAAGCAACTGTCGCAGTCTTTAATACATTGCGGTAAGGATAAGAATGGAAGATGTGTCTACGGGCAAATCGACCTAAAGAATCTGCGTTGACAAATTTAATATAGTCATTCCGCTGAACACCGAAATATTCATATTGACTGCCGTCATGAAAAGTGACTGTCAATATTTGTGCTTTCCAGTCAATATCCTGAATGCCAGAATTGGTAATTGTCTCCGTGTAGATCGGCAACTGTTGCTCTAATGTTTCTGGACAGATGCTTACCAGGAAATGGTAGGCTTCAATCATTTCCACACTTTTTTGCTCTGCAGCCAAACGACCTTCTTCATCATTGACAAATTTATCTGGATGACATTCTTTCATGATTGTCCGGTAGGTAGATTTTAGGGTTTTAAGATCCACAGATTTCTCTACGTTAAGTAACTTCCGGTAGTCGGCAATTTTTTTCATGGCGGCAAAGATATGCTTAATAATCAGATTATTCGTTATGAAATATGAAAAAAACTTATTTCTTCAACAAGGTTTTTACATAGAGCTGTTCGACCTTCTCTCTAGCCCAAGGTGTTTTCCTTAAGAAAGTTAGGGAGGATTTGACGCTCGGATTCTCATTGAAGCAACGGATGGATATGCGTTGTCCCAACTCTTCCCAACCATAATACTCCACTAAATATTCAATGATCGTGTCGAGCCTTTTTCCGTGTAATGGATTATTAATTTGTTCTTGCATGTCGTAAAGATAATAATCTTCAAATTATGGATTGCGCTAATTTTTATGGTTTGGATGAAAATGGAGCTGAACCTAGTGTGTATTAATCTTCTTTAAGTTGTGTTGCCAGCTTTTCTAGTTCTAAATTGAGCTGTTCGTCCCAAATTGCCCCAGTGGCATCCAGTTTCCCTTTGACTCCTTGTATCAGCAGATTTCGTTTTTCATCAATTTGAGCGCCCAGTCCCTGCAGGATACGTTGTAGTTCGATATGCGCTGTTTCGCCTTGCGCAGCAGCGGTAATGATACTAACGGGTTTATCGGTGAAAACCGTGGTTGCGGCGCACCATTCAAGTAGATTTTTTAATCCACTGGGTACACTGAAAATATATTCAGGGCTACTGATCAATACCAAATCGGCATCGTTGATTACCTGACGAAGTGCAATAATTTCGATTGGTGGATGGGTCTGGCTTTCTTCAGGATCAAAATGAGGCAGTTCTTTAAGACGGTCAAATAGCGTGAAATGGATATTGGCACTAATCTCCTGTTGGAGGTGACTTACAATATGATGATTGGATGAATGTGCACTGGCGCTACCTACAATGGCAAAAATAGTTTTCATGTGAGTTTAAATCTAGTCAACGGCTGTATACTGCTGTTGTGTTTTTACTTTTTATATCCTTAATGAAGGAACTAAATTACAATATTCAATTCAAACGATTTACTTTGTTCTTCGCTTCAATGTAATTTTTCGTTTCTTTCTCCTTTTACCGATTAAGTTTATACTTTTGGAACTGAGGACTTATTATTGGCTTTTTTCGGATTATATGCTTTATTATGAGAAATAAAATGGGGTACCGCTTATTGTGGGAACGTATTCGTACAGGAGACGAGACGGCTTTCTTTGATCTATACGCGGCGCTCTATCAAGAGCTTGTCAATTTTGGAATACGCACTTGTGGCGACAGTGACTTGGCAAGTGAAGCAACCGATCAGGTATTTGTTAAAATTTGGGAGAAAAGAGAACAGCTAGATCGGGTAGAAAATGTACAGTCCTATCTCATTACTTTTTTAAAAAGACGTATTCTGCGTCTACTGGAGAAACAACATAAAATCAATACAGCCCTTCAAAATGTGAAAGCTGAAGATGATTGGGTGGAGATGCCCTATGAGGAGTTTGTCATCAAAGTACAGACGAATGAAATTATACAGATCCGTTTGAAGGAGGCGCTGGAGAAGTTGTCTTTTCGTCAGAAACAGCTGGTGAATCTGAAGTTTTTTGAGGGCTATTCCTATGAAAAAATAGCTGAAACTACGCAGATGTCCGTGAAAACTGCCTACAATACACTTTATGATGCTTTAAAGATTCTGAGGGAGGAATTAAAAGATATCTAAGTTTTGTGTCTGGCTTTTTATTTTAAGCCTTCAATAATAACATGCTCGTACGATGTTTGCAAAAGTAGGTGTGTTGATATTTTTTATTTAAAATAATTGATTGATTTTCAGTTGATTGAAAAATAATTTAAATTTTCCTTAGGAAAAAGCCATGCTTTAGGGCACTATAGAGTAAATACCCAAAAGAATGAGCCAAAAAGATTATAAACAGTTAGAAGATTTTTTGATTGATGATACTTTTCAGAAGTATTGTTCGGGAGAAGATAAAAACTGTATTCTATACTGGCAACAATATAGCCTGAATCATCCAGAACAAGCGGAGACGATTCTGAAAGCCAAACGCCTATTTCAACTCTTGGTTGGTAACCGTAGACCTGTGAATGAGCAATTGGAAAAATTGAAGACAGATCTGCAGAATGCTCCAGTAGAACATCGCGTGTCCTATCGGTTTAACTGGCCTAAATGGGCAGCCATTGCCGCTGTATTTGTCGCTTTGGTATCGGGTGGTATCTGGTATTATGCTCAACCAGGCAAAGTTGATACGACATTACCAATAAGCGCAATTGGCCAGGTCTATCAAACAAAAAATGGTGAAAAAAAGACCTTCGAATTAAGTGACGGAAGTACAGTGACATTAAACTCTGCTAGTAAACTGGAGTTATCGGCAGATTTCAATCAGGAATTGCGTGTGGTGCGGCTTGCGGGTGAAGGTTATTTTCAGGTGGCCAAGAATAAGGAAAAACCTTTTGTGGTACAAGCATCTGATTTTGATATCAAGGTCCTGGGAACAACATTTAATGTGAAGAGTTATTCCGATGAACCTACAGCAGAAGCACTGCTTGTAGAAGGTTCGATTGAAATGACGAGCAAAGGACAGCGTGAAAATTCTGTGGTCATCAAGCCGAATCAAAAAATCACGATCTTTAAGAATCAAGCTGAAATAGCAGTCGCTCGTAAAACCAATAAACCAACCGCGAGCAAATTACCGATTAAGGAGATTGCCATAGAGAACATCCCTACAATAGAATCCAATACAGCTGAAATACCAGATATTGCATGGCGTGAAAATAGATTAGAAATCGTGGACCAAGATTTTGAATCGCTTCGCCGGACATTAGAACGCTGGTATGATGTGGATATCCAAATCCAAAATGATCAATTAAAACAATACCGTTTTACGGCAACTTTTAGTAGGGAGAATATTGCTCAGGTACTGAGTGCTTTACAGAGCGTTGAACCTTTTAAATTTAATGTATATGGGAGAAAAATAACTATATCAGAAAAGTAAAAAGGATGGTGGACCAACACCATCCTTCATTGAAAAAATGATTAACCAAAAGCAGCAACATTGGGGCGTGCTGCTTAATATTAATTTTAACCAACACTAAAATATGATTAAAAATTGCTTATTGCAAATGCGCAATGGATATATTGTGCATTTTAGATTCATTATCCGGATGAAACTAGCCTTAATTATGACTACGTGTGCTGTTATGAATGTTTCGGCAAATGTATTTTCCCAACAAAAAGTCTCCTTGGATGTCCAAAAAACAAAACTGAGCAAGGTACTTAAAATGATCGAAGAGCAAAGTGATTATTACTTTGTTTATAATTCGACGAATGAAAATTTAAATAAAGAAGTGTCAGTCAATGCGAATAATACCAAGGTATTGGATGTGTTGGCTAAGCTTTTCAATAAAAGTGGATTGGTTTATTCCGTTTCTAAGGAAGGTCTTGTGGTTGTCAGTCAACAGCAGCAGGTGGCTGTCGCAGGTGTCGTCACTGACGATAAAGGCAATCCCTTAGCTGGTGCTACGGTACGTGTTAAGGGAACCGCGGTAGGACGTGCAACAGATATCAATGGACGCTTTATGATCGATGCGGCAACGGGAAACACCTTAATTATTTCTTTTGCAGGTTACACTTCGCAAGAAGTGGCCGTAACCAAAGAGGGTGATCTGAAAATTGTTTTATTGGAAGATAATCGGATGCTCAATGAGGTCGTTGTGACGGCATTGGGTATGAAGAAAGAGAAGCGCTCATTGGGGTATTCTGTTACGCAGGTTGCCGGTGAATCGCTAACCACAGCCCGTGAAAATAATGTGATGAATTCACTCGTAGGAAAGGTGGCCGGGTTGGATATCAGTTCTACTTCTGGCGGTGCCGGAGCTGCGTCCAATGTGACCATCCGCGGGGTATCGAGTTTGAATCAGACAAATCAACCATTATACGTAATTAACGGTATTCCTATGGAAAGTAAGCCGGTAGGTATCGGAAACGCCAATTCCAAAGGAAACTCAGGGAGCCAATGGGATAATGCACCCGATCTTGGCGATGCAATCGGCAATATCAACCCAGACGATATTGAAAGTATTTCGGTATTGAAAGGTGCTGCAGCATCTGCATTATATGGTTCAAGAGCCAAGGCAGGGGTTATCCTTATTACAACAAAATCAGGAAAAGGCAATTCGATCGATTTTAATAGTAACTTTGTTGCCGAGCAAATTATAGACAACACGAATTGGCAAACAGTCTATGGTCAGGGGGCAAACGGTGAGAAGCCAACGACCCAAGCAGGCGCAGCCCAAGTGGGAGGTTCAAGCTGGGGAGCTAAATTAGATGGAACACCCGTCGTACAATTCGATGGCGCATCAAGACCTTATTCATTACAAAAGGGAAATTTAGATCGGTTTTACCGCACTGGTTCGACATGGACTAATACATTAGCGTTAAATAAATCATTTGATGGTGGCTCTATTCGTCTGTCAGGGACAGATGTCAATAATAGATCTGTTGTTCCAAATTCGGGACTGAAAAGACAGTCGTTCAATTTGGTTGGACTTTTTGAGCCACTCAAAGGTTTGACGATTGATGCACGCTATAATATGATTCTGGAGCAAGTCAAAAATCGTCCAATGGTTTCTGACGGTGCTGGAAATGCCAATTACAACGTCATGTTTTTGCCAACGAGCATCAATGTAAACGATTTGAAGCCATGGAAAGATGACAATGGAAAAGAAATCCTTTATAATTCGGGGAATGTGTATGCAACCAACCCTTGGTTTGCAGCAAATGAGTTTATCAATAATACGAACCGCGATCGTTCGATCGCTTCCGTAACAGCAAAGTATACCATGGGTAATGGTTTGTTTGTTCAGGGAAGGGCAGGAAGAGATGGTTATACCGATCATTATAAGAATGTTGTTCCTTCTGGCACCGGCTATTATGAGAATGGTAAAATTGCAGAGCAAGAAACTAAATTTGCAGATATTAATGCCGATGTTTTGGTCGGTAAGTCATTCACTTTCGGAGATTATACCCTTACACCTAATCTTGGAGCGAGTTACCGAAATACTAAAATCAGACAGACGACCAATTTAGGTGCCGACTTCGCGATATTTGGTGTGTATAATATTTTGAACGCAAAAAATAAGTCGGTAGCGTATCTCGAAAGTGAATCGGAGACACAGTCTACTTATGGTACCTTAGAATTTGCTTATAAAGATATAGCTTATTTGACTGGTAGTTTACGCTCTGACTGGTTTTCTACCTTAGCCACACCTGGAGTAGATAATAAATTAAACTCTGTTTATCCCGCAATCTCGGGTTCATTTATCTTTTCAGAATATCTAAAACCATCATGGTTGAGTTTTGGAAAGTTGAGAGCAGGTTTTGCTCAGGTAGGACAGGCAACAGATCCTTATCAAACCTTGTTAACCTATAATTTTAGAAGTGAGGTACTTAACGGACAACCTTTAGGGGTTATTAACAATGTGAATATTCCGAACTCTTCTTTAAAAGCTTCTACAGCAACAGAGTTGGAAATCGGAACGGAGTTGCGTCTTTTTAATGATCGTGTAAATTTGGATCTAACATGGTATAACAAAAAGTCGAAAGATGAGATTTCCTTTATCACAACGCCTTCCGCAAGCGGATATGCCGGTGCCGTACTCAATGCCGGTAAAATGCAAAATAAGGGATTTGAAGCATTGATTTCAGCCACAGTTGTCAAAACGGAAGATTTTAAATGGGTATCCTCATTGAATGGTTCTTACAACGACAATAAAGTGATTTCATTGGCTGAAGGAATGGACGAGCAGACGGTAGCGACTTCGCGTTCGGGTGTAGGTTACTTAATGAATAAAGTTGGTATGCCTGCTTTTCAGATCATGGCTTTCGATTATAAATACGATAGTAATGGTGAGATCGTAAAATTGGCCGATGGTTCTCCTGACCGGGGTGAGTTAAAGTCCTACGGTTCGGCAATGAATAAATGGTTTGCTGGCTGGAACAATGAGTTTAGCTACAAAAGGTTCAATTTTTCTTTCTTGGTTGATGGAAAATGGGGAGGAAAGCTTTTCTCGGGAACAGATTACTACGGTTATATTTTTGGATTACATCAGGAAACTGTGGCTGATCGTGAAAGCTTGGGCAGAACAGCTTCTACTTATTATACCAATACGGCAAATAATGTATCTAAGATATTTGTAAACAGCGCTGATTTTGTAAAATTGAGACAGGTCGTTATGGGCTATACTTTCCCATCCAATCTATTTAATAACAAAGTTAAGTCGATTACAGTAAGTGCTGTAGCGCGCAATCTCTGGACGATCATGAAGAAAACAAATAACATAGATCCAGAGTCGAGCTATAATGCAACTTTCCCGGGCCTAGAGCTTGGAGGTGTACCAGCTGTACGTACTTACGGTGTTAATTTAAGTGTTAAATTCTAATTGCAAACAATCATGAAAAGATATATTAAACCGGTAGTTATTAGTTTAATGGCAGCGACATTATTTATGGAAAGTAGCTGTACAAAAGATTTTGATAAGATAAATACAGATCCAGTTGCTTATGGTAAAGAAAATTGGGATCCAAATTATACATTGAGCTCTGCACAATTATTTTATACAGGAAGTTTTGATTTTGCATACGATACATGGCGTGGAAATCTAATTTACTCGTCGACAATGATGCAGGGTCTATCGACTGTAGTGAGTTATTGGGCCGGCGATAAATATATGCTGAATGAAAGCTATACCGCGGCGTATTGGGGTACGGGTACAGTTGGGGCCTATATTGAGCAGGTTCGTAATATTGTGGATGTGGTTGAGTTTACAAAAGACAAACCAAAATATGCAAATCTGTACAATGTCGCACGTATTTGGAAAGCTTTAATTTTTGCTCGCTTAACTGATTTGTATGGTGATGTTCCCTATTCGGAGGCGGGACTGGGTTTTTATACCAAAGTTTATAAACCGAAGTATGATAAGCAGCAGGACATCTATAACGATTTGCTAAAGGAGCTTGAAACGGCTACTGCAGCATTAAAGGATGATGGTGATAAAGTCACTGGTGATGTTATTTATAAAGGTGATATTGCGAAATGGCGCAAATTTGGCAATTCTCTGCTCTTACGAACAGCGATGCGTTTGGTTAAAGTAGACGAATCTAAAGCGAAGGAATATGTACAGAAGGCTGTGGGTAAGACAATGGACAGTAATGCCGACAATGCATTTATTTTACACGATGAATCAGGATCTAGGGTTACTCAGAATAGAAATAGCCAGGTTTTATTGGGCGATGGTGGCCAAGAGAATTATTATGTAAAATGGTCTAAAACGTTTATTGACTATCTAAAAAGCAATAATGATCCGAGGTTGCAAAAGGTTGCTGTTACAAAACTATATTTATCGGAAAAGGACAAAACACAGAACGGGAGTTTTATCACAGATCCAACCAAGCAAAAGGGGATGCCGAATGGAAAAGATTTGGGATCAAATGCACAGTATAACATTAGTAGCGACCCAAGTTACACGACATTTGCAGAATATTCTTCGCCCAATCCTAATATGATCAAGCGGACCGGTGCGACATTTATTTTGACCTACGGTGAATCCGAGTTGCTGTTGGCTGAGGCAGCCCAACGTTGGGGAATAGGTGGTAGTGCAAGCGATCGTTATAAAAAAGGTGTGAAGGCAAGCATTACCTATCTGAATCAGTATGATGGTTCTTTGACAATAAGTGATGCAGATGCTGAGACTTATTTGGCTGCGAATCCATATAATGCTGCTGATGCCTTAAAACAGATCAATACCCAATACTGGGCACATACGATAACGATGATGGATTTTTATGAAACTTGGAGCAACTGGCGCAGAAGTGGGTATCCGGCGTTAACTCCTGTGAATTATCCAGGAAATGCTACTTCGGGGACTATTCCTAGAAGATTCCCTTATCCTTCTACTGAAGCGGCTATCAATGGCGAAAACTACAGAGCGGCTTCAGCCGCAGTACCTGGCGGAGATAAGTTGTCTGGTCGAGTTTGGTGGGATAAATAATTACAATGGTTTGTTTTTGATTGAGGCTGAACTTTCGTAGTTTGGCCTCTTTAAACCTTTTATAAAATATGATAAACCTAAAAAATCAACTGCTATTTGCGATTGCGATTTCCTGTCTTGTTTTTTCCTGTAAAAATACTACCGAAAAGAAAGATGTGGATGCCGAAAAAGCCAAGTCCTTGACCGGTACCTATAAGCTTATTGAAAGCAAAACAATCAAAGGGAAAGATACGGTAACTGCTTTTACGGACACGAGCAAAACCGAAATGTTTAAAATGTTCAATGATGACCATTTTTCCTTTTTTAACCACGATAAGGAAAAAGGTAAAGGTAAAGAACCGCTGTTTGTCGCAGGTGGGGGGACCTATTCTTTTGATGGTGTCAACTATCAAGAAAGATTACAATATTGTTCAATGCGCGATTGGGAAAGTAATAAGTTTGATTTTCAACTTACTTTAAAAGGAGATACATTGGTTCAGACAGGTGAGGAAAACTTACCTGAATTGGGAGTTAAACATACCATTGTGGAGACCTATCTAAAAGTTAAATAATCGATAATCTTATACCTGGAGTTTTAAAATCCTTATTAAGTTTATTTTATTAATGCAGACACTCAAGTTCATTCTTGAGTGTTTTTTGTTGAAAGGAGGCCCTTTAATGGGCTTTTGTGCATTTTTAGAATTATTTTAGAAAAAAAATAAAATTATATTGCAACATTTTCAGCAGAGCCCCGACTACATAGTAGAAACATAAGAATTAACAGTATTAATTTTAGAACGTGCAAAATCAGCTTAGCGATAAAGATTTATTAGCGATGTGCCAAACGGGCAATGAGTCTGGATTTGCACAGCTCTATCATCGGTATGCAAAAAAGATTTTTAATTCTATTTATCGGATTTTGTCCAATCAGGAAGAAAGTGAAGATATTTTACAGGAAACCTTTGTTGACTTTTTTTCAAGATCAGATAAATGGCATTTAGTTCTCAGTGTGGAAGCCTGGTTGAGAAGGATGGGGGTGAATAAGGCAATCTCACTGTTACGGAAGAATAAGCAATATTTTACGCCGGTGGATGATTTGGAAATTAAGGATGATGGCGAAGACGAATTGCTGGAAAAAGAATGGCGTGAATGTCGTTTGACAGATTTAGAGCATGTGATCGATCAATTGACAGGCGTACCTAAGATGGTTGTTAATCTTTACCTGTTTGAAAACATGAGCCATGATGAGGTTGCGGAAACATTGGGGATGACAGCGGTTGCTGTACGTAGTCAATATCACCGTGCTAAAAAGAAAATTTACGAAGAATTGAAGGAAAGGTATAATTATGCGGGATAATTTAAAAGATTTTGTGAACGCTAATCGGGAGGCATTTGATCAAAGAGAACCTTCGGCTGACTTATGGAATAAAATAAGACCACAAGTAGTTCCCCCTGTTCAGGAAAGAAAGATTAAGCCTTTATGGAAGTGGGCTAGTATTGCGGCAGCAGCTCTGTTAGTTGGGACAGCAACTTTTATTGCTTTTAATCAACAACGAGCAATAGAAGTAGAGAAGCCTGTGGCTGCGGTACATCCTATTACTGTTCCGGAAAAAGAAGACAATGCAAAAGCAGTTGATGCTGAGGTGATGGGAATTCATACTGATAGCCAAGAGGCTTCAGCTCCCGTTAAGGCAATCGCCGGTATCGAAAGCAAAGGAAAACAATTGGCAAAAGTAAGCGTATCGGAAACTGCTCATCGTGAAATGGAAGAGAAAATGGATTACGTTCAGATGCTTCAGGATTCGAGTTCCGCAAGCACGCGTTTAAGTGCTGTCTTGGCGATGAAAGATGGGGGTAAGTTAGATCGGAATAGTGTGGGAGCTTTGGAAAAGACAGCTGTGTCAGATCAAAGTAGTAATGTCCGCATGGCTGCAATCGAAACCATATTAAGTGGACTTAGTCCAGAAGAACGTCAGCAGAAAGTTCAGGACTTCTTTGTGGAGCAAAATGACCCCACTTTACAAATGGAACTGATGCAAATGATGGCTCAACAGGAGGATCCGACGATGAAAGCAACAACAAAAGAAAAATTAAATGAAATTGTGGAAGATCCATTTACCCTGAAATTTGTGAAGGAGCAAGCATATGCGGTATTATTAAATCAATAATAGGATATATTAAGGTAGAAGTCAGATTGTGTAGGTTAATCTATGAAAAAGCTTAAAATGCATTATTTGACAAATAATGAAGATAAATTAAAACGAAATGAAAAAGATAAGGATAATGATGATTGGGGTCGCACTGATCTTTGCAAGTGTATTGCAGGCCCAAGTAAATGAAACTGTAGAAAGTGTGGCTGCGCCAAAGCCTCCTAATCCTCCTAAAAAGGCTAGAGCGGTTTCAGGAGTTGTTGTTAGTAATACTAATAATTTTACATACAGTTCTGCCGGATTCGGCCGTAAAAAGGGACCGAAAAACTGGAAAGAAATTAAAGTGCCCAACTTGGGGAATAAACTTTTACTAAAATTGGATAATGTTTATATTGAAGGTTATAAGGGAAACGATGTGCTGATTACAGCCAAGGTAGAGGAAAGTGAAGAAAATGACCGTGCAAAAGGCCTACGTGTGATCAATGGCTCGGGATTATCGGATAATTCAGGACTTGGTATGAACATCAAAACAGAAGGTGGAGTGACTGAAATAAGTATGGTTGGGATGCCCTTAGAAGATTCTATTCGTATCAAGATACCAATGGATTTACCTGTGACGATCAAAGGAGGGCGTGGGGCTATGTTTAATGCTGGAGTTATCGAATTAAAAGATATCCGGGCTGAGGTTGAAGTTGCTAGTACGATAGGCGACGTGAATTTATTGAATGTTACCGGGCCGATCAATGTAAAGGTTTCACAGGGAGATGTTACAGCCAAATTTGTTCAACCTGTCAAAGGACCGATTTCTTTAGTCGCTGCCATGGGCGCCGTAGATGTTGCCTTCCCAAAGAATTTCGGCGCTAATGTGGATGTAAAATCTGCTATGGGGAATATCTATGCTGCGGACGAATTTCAATTCGAAAAACCTGCCGAGGAAGCCAAATCAACTCCGATGGGTAACGCCGTGAAAGGCAAAATGAATGGTGGTGGACAGGATGTTATTTTAAAAACATCCATGGGAGATATCTATATAAGAACACAGAAATAATATATATAATAACATAGAAATAATAAAAAAAATAGCCTGTTATAAACAACAGGCTATTTTTTTTAGTTCCATGCGGACGAGGTATTGATCATTCTCATCTTCATACAAAATTTGGACAACCCAACCCAGTTCGTGCGAAATTTTGATCAATAAATCCTGGTCTAAATAGAGCCATTTGAAAAGATTTCCTCGAGTCCCTTTGTACTCATACTGGTATTGAATTTCCCCAAAATAATGCGCTGGTTTTTTGATGTTGTAATCTTTGTACAAATAACTGATGTCTGAAGAGTCAAAAATCAGTTGGCCATTTTCAGTCAGTAACTCTTTACTATGCTGTAATAGTTTTCGAAAACCATCTACGTCACCGGCAAGACCTATTCCGTTCATTAAAAACAATAGCGTATCATATTTTTGGCCTTCGAATTTATAGAAATCTTCGCAGATAATATGTTGTACCCCGCGTTGTTGCATAATATGGCAAGCGGTTTGCGAGAGTTCCAGTGCATCTACTTCAAAACCTTTTTCTTGGAGATACAGGCTATGGCTGCCAACTCCTGCTCCAACATCCAGTACACGTCCATCACATAAGGATAGTCCAATAAATTCCAGTTCAGGAAAATCATCGGGTTCCCGAAAGAAAATCTCAACGGGCATTTCATCTTGGTCGCCATAACTTGTATGGAGTATTAAAGGGAACTTTTCTTCTTGATGTACAAAGTAATCATCTAAGGCCTCACCGTATACATCTCTATGCATTGTCATCATCAATCATTAATACTTTTTTTGCAATATATATGGAGTCCTCATCTCCTGTATGTTTCATTGGTTCGTCAGATAGCTTAATGACCGGGGTCCATTGATCATCTTCTGGTAAAGCGTCAGTCATCTTAATGACGATATTCATGGGTTTGAGTCCCACATCATTGGTGAAATTGGTGCCAACGCCAAAGGAATGCAATATTTTTCCCTCACAGTAGCTCGCGATTCTTTCGACCTTCTCATAGTCTAGGCCATCCGAGAATATGATTGTCTTTGAGAGGGGATTGATTCCATTTTTATTATAGTGTGCAATAACCTTATCTGTAAATTCAAGCGGGTCGCCGCTATCGTGGCGGACTCCATCAAATAATTTGGTTAACTTTTTGTCAAATTGCTGAAAGAAAACTTCCGTAGTATAGGTGTCCGATAGTGCAATTCCGAGGTCACCTCGGTAGACATCAGACCAATGTTCAAGACCAAGTAGATTGGCCATTTTATAACCGTATTTGGCGGCGTGAAACATAAACCATTCATGGGCGTGTGTGCCAATTGGTTTCGTCTCATATTTCATTGCCAAATGTACATTGCTGGTACCTATAAATGTTTTTTCGCCATATTGCTTCAGTGTGCGGACGACCATATCATGGACTTCATAAGAATGACGTCTGCGGGTGCCAAAATCAGCAATTGTGATATTGAGTTTTTTATATTTTTCGATTTTATCTTTGGCTGTGGCGATTACTTCTGCATCCGAGGCACGTTGTAGACCTTGGGATTCATAAAAAAGTTCACATATGAGCGACATCAACGGAACCTCCCAAAGAATAGTACGGTACCAGTACCCTTCGATAATGACTTCAAGGTCGGGGCCATCCTGGAATATTTTGATCTCTTCGGGATCGTAGCGATAACCTTGAAGAAAGTCAAAATAGGTTGGGTCTATATAAGGACATGTTCTGGCAAAAAATGCCTTTTCTGCTTTTGTTAACTTCAAATTAGCCATCTCATTGACGGCTTCCTTCAGGAGCACGTCAAAACCATCGGGAAATTTATGATGTCCCCGGTTAATAAAATGATAACGTGCCTTGGCCTTTGGAAACAACTTAACCACAGCATGCTGCATGGTGAATTTGTAAAAGTCATTATCTAATATAGAGGTAAATGAAGCCATCTTTATCGATCTGTTTTTTTGTTTGAAGCGGTAAATTTACTAATTAACGTGAAAATGTATGGATTGTTCATGATAAATATAAAAAGACATGCATATAAAAGGCGGATAAAATTTTTCATTTTACCCGCCAGATATGAATTATTATTTTACTCGGCTGTCATTATCTTGTTCTAGATCTTTCTGATCCTTGTGAAGAACGTCCAGAGCTACGTTCACCGGAGCTTTCTGAAGACCTTGATCGCGATACGGACGATGAATTGTCTGTATTTGATCTACTTCTTGTGTTTTCGTAGCTCCGATTTTGAGTTGGTTGTGCTACAGGTTGCGATACCGGTTGGCTCGAACGGCTCCTGCTGCCAGCGTTGTTATTTCCATTTTGGACAGGCTGTGACACCGGTTGGCTCGAACGGGTTCTGCTGCCATCATAATTTCCATTTCGTTGTGGCGTTGTTGTCGGTTGAACTACTCGTGGAGGCACAGTCTGATTAGAGCTGCTTGCATTTGACCGCGAACGTGAATTATAATCTGCGTTTCTATTGTAGTCTGTACTTCTGCCGTTTACAGCACCATTATTATCAACGGAGCCATTTTGTCTATTTCTACTGGTAGATGTAGGGTTGTTATTGTTTGAAGCATCCGATTGGCGACCTGATCGTGTTCTAAAATCATAGTTATTCGAATTAGGTTGTGTACCGTTCGTATTTCTATTTACAGTTCCATTGTCGCTGCTTCTCGTATTATTATTTGAACTACGGCTCGAGCCACCGCTGTTGGCATCATTACGAGACCTTACAGAAGCATTTCCACTGTTATCGATATATAACTCACGACTTCCTGATCTTGAATCGATGTTGTCTCGATTGCTGATAACACGATTGGTACGATCTGAAATCTCACTATTGTTATTACGTGTTCGGGTAGATGCATCCACGACATTTGTAGGACGTGCAGAAGATCTTGTATTACGGTCTACATTTGGACGGTACATACTGATTTCATTACTACGATTGCTGCTACTGCGGGCAGATCCAGGTCGATCGGCATTTGCGATTCTATTAACTGTTACGCTTCTTCCTGTCGAACGTTCGATGTCAGATCTTCGAGGGCCACCAACATAATAGTTGTTGTTAATTATCGTTGTATTGTTGATAATGGTGGTTCTGTTATAGATATTATTGTAATTTCTTCGATTAACATAATATCTATCCATATCCCTATTCATAAAGTGATTGACTCCCACAAATGTCCAAAAGTTCATTGGAATATTAACAGATACATTTATACTCATGCCCGGGCCCATTGGTGCCCAACCGTAGTAGTCGTTACTTTGACGCCAATTTACCCATGCTGGCCCCCATTCATAGTCAGGAACCCATCCCCATCCATAACGGTCATTGTAGTTCCAGCGACCATAGTGAAATGGAGCCCAACCCCAGTCATAGTTGGATACCCAGGTATTACCATAGTCGGTCATTGTCCAATAACCATTGGTTGCATAAGGCTGGAAGTTCGGGCCAACGTCCGGAATCCAGACATAACCATAATTGGGATCATTAACCCATTGTCCGTAAGGGGAGAGTTGATCATAGAACATCTGGAACGAAACTCCAGCATTGTTATAATTGTTATAACCATTATATCCACCCCGTTGGGCCATCGAAGTCGCGCAACTTGAAAAAGAAGCGATACCTATAAAACCAAGTACCCAATATTTTATGTTGCCTAAATTTTTCATGACTGTAATATTTAAAAGTGTGACAAAACTCTATTGTATTGTCTTTGTTATTATGACAGCATAACGTATAAAATGGTTTAATCGGTACACTGGAAATCTGATTTTTTTTATATAAAAGTCAATTGACCTATTCCTTTAAGCA
>NZ_DKSP01000230.1:0-1201 GCF_002472745.1 Sphingobacterium sp. UBA7253
CCATTCGCGGGTTTCGTGAATATTTTTGCCAGTGGATAGGTCCATGATGGTATCGGCTCCCCAACGACAGGCCCATACCGCTTTTTCAACTTCTTCCTCTATACTTGAACTTACGGCGCTATTGCCAATATTGGCATTAATTTTAACAAGAAAGTTGCGCCCGATAATCATGGGTTCACTTTCAGGATGATTTATATTATTGGGGATGATCGCTCTTCCGGCAGCGATTTCCTCACGGACAAATTCTGGTGTAATAGCTTTATTATGTGTTCTAGCGCCAAAGTTTTGCCCTTTATGCTGATGATCCATTCCGGGGGTACTGGCCGTGAGCTGCTCGATACGTTGGTTTTCACGGATAGCAACGTACTCCATTTCTGGGGTAATGATGCCTTGCTTTGCATAATGTAATTGGGTGACATTCCTGCCGGCAGAGGCTACTTTCGGTTTATGGCTATACGCAAATCGGAGTTCATCTAACGTTGAATCAGAAAGGCGTTTTTGTCCATATTCAGAGCTTATGCCAGCTAGCTGTATGACATCCTGACGATCCAAGATCCACTGATCGCGAAGGCGAGGGAGGCCTTTTCGGATATCGATATGGACGGTATCATCCGTATAAGGTCCAGAAGTATCATAAATTGTTACCGGCGGATTAATTTCTACTTCTCCATTCGTTAATTTGGTTGGACTCAAGGTGATTTGACGCATGGCGACTTGAATAGGAAATAGTTTTCCGGATACAAAAATTTTCTTTGCATTTGGAAAGGGTGATTGCGTAATTGTTTCAGCTGTCATTTTTTTCTGTATTGGGTGAATTACTCGGTTGATTTTTTGGAAATGGCTATCCGCCCTGAGATGCGGTAATTAAGATAATCTGATCGTAAGGTTTAAGTGTTGTCGTAGCCCAGTCCTTTTTGGGGATGACTTTGTTGTTGATGGCTACAGCCACACCCTGAGTTTTGCCAGATAATTCCAAAAGCAACAAGCCTTCAAGTGAAGTAAGTGTGGGATCGAAAAATCGAATCTGATGGTTTATTGTAAGTTCCATTCCTTAATTTTTTTGGTAAAACTTTAGGAATGGCTACACAAAGGCACAGCAATGCACCTTGTAGACAGCTCACTTTTCCCTACGCCAGTATGATCCGGATCAGGTTCTAAGGGTAAAATCTCAGCCTGCACGAGCAGACACCCCTAAAGTTGC
>NZ_DKSP01000230.1:1310-5346 GCF_002472745.1 Sphingobacterium sp. UBA7253
GCAGACACCCCTAAAGTTGCGACTAAGATAAGGTTATTTTTATGAAAGTTGCAAGAAATTTATTTTACAGACTTAGGCATATTGTGCAGGAAAGTACAGGTCAGTATGTGGGAAATATTTGATATATTAGTTTTTTGAATCAGCTAAAACAATTTAACAACCACCAAGAATAGTATCTTTTAATGCGTAGGATTTTATTGACAACACTGTTGTGTATCGCTAGCAACACTTATGCCCAACCTAAACACAACTGCAGCGCCGTGCAGTTGACATGCGAACATTTGGTCAATCCGTTGGGTATTGATGCAATTCACCCGAGACTTAGCTGGCGACTTGAGGACCAACGTAAAGGTGCGGTACAACAAGCTTATCAGATCCTTTTAGGGCAAGATTCGCTGGCATTACTGAAAGAGACAAAAGATAGCTGGGATAGTGGCAAACAGTTCAGCTCGGCTATGTTAGTGTCCTATAACGGCGCACAGTTAAAGCCACAG
Source organism: Sphingobacterium sp. UBA7253 (assembly GCF_002472745.1). Classification (NCBI taxonomy): domain Bacteria; kingdom Pseudomonadati; phylum Bacteroidota; class Sphingobacteriia; order Sphingobacteriales; family Sphingobacteriaceae; genus Sphingobacterium; species Sphingobacterium sp. UBA7253. Next base: position 1,805 of record NZ_DKSP01000230.1, read on the forward strand.
ACTAAGTACTACTGGAAGGTTAAAATATGGGATAAGGATGGTGTATCAACACGTTCTGAAATAGCATCTTTCGAAACAGGAATGATGGGAATGGACCTTTGGAAAGGAAAATGGATCAGCGACAATAAGGATATTCATGCACGGGAAACGCCTTATTTTAGAAGAGAATTTAAGGCAAATAAGCAGATAAAATCTGCCCGCGCGTATATTGCCACAGCGGGATTATATGAACTTTCCATTAATGGCCAGCGCGTTGGCGACCACCGTCTGGATCCAATGTATACACGATTTGACCGACGCACGTTGTATGTCGTGACGGACGTAACCCAGCAGCTTCAAAAAGGAGAGAACGCTATTGGCGTTGTTTTGGGGAATGGCTGGTATAATCATCAACCAATGGCCGTTTGGAACTTTGATAAAGCACCATGGCGGGCCCGGCCAACATTCTGTTTAGAACTGAAAATTGTTTATACAGATGGAACGACGGAAACCATTGTTTCGGATAAGCAGTGGAAGACTGCTTCGGGGCCAATCACCTATAATAATATTTACACTGGTGAGCATTACGATGCAAGACTGGAAATACCTAACTGGGATAAACCAAAATACGATGATTCGGCCTGGCCGGCTGTTCAGTATAGAAATGCGCCATCAGCGCATATCGTTTCCCAACAGATGGTACCGATTCGGCTCGTAAAGTCCTATAAGCCAAAATCAGTGACAAAGATAGACCAACGTACCTATGTGTTCGATATGGGCCAGAATATGGCCGGGATTACAAAAATTAGAGTGAAAGGAGCTGCGGGTACTATGCTGCGTATCAAGCATGGTGAGCGATTGCAGGCCGATGGGCATCTTGATCAGTCCAATATTGATGTTTATTATCGCGGCGATAAGGAAAAGGAGCCTTTTCAGACCGATATATTGACCTTAAGTGGCCGCGAGGATGAGTTTATGGCCAAGTTCGGTTACAAAGGGTTTCGTTATGTCGAGGTTAGCAGCAGTGCCGCAATTGCATTGGATAGTTCGGCTGTGACCGCCTATTTTATGCATAGTGATGTGTCTGCTATTGGACAGCTCAAGACATCATCAGCGTTGGTCAATAAACTATGGACAGCGACCAACAATGCCTACTTGTCCAATTTGATGGGCTATCCTACAGACTGTCCGCAACGGGAAAAGAACGGCTGGACAGGGGATGGGCACCTTGCGATTGAAACAGCTCTATACAATTTTGACGGGATAACAGTTTATGAAAAATGGATGGCGGATCATCGTGATGAACAACAGGAGAATGGTGTCTTACCCGATATTATTCCAACTGGCGGATGGGGCTACGGTACCGCAAATGGTTTGGATTGGACAAGCACCATTGCCATCATTCCATGGCAGATCTATCAGTTTTATGGAGATCCACGTGCATTAGAAGAATGCTACCTAAATATCAAACGCTATGTCGATTATGTAGACGGAATCAGCCCGTCTGGATTGACAACGTTTGGGCGTGGAGACTGGGTGCCGGTGAAGTCACAGTCCAATCTGGAGTTGACCTCATCTGTTTATTTTTATGTGGATGCGACCATCTTGGCTGCTGCGGCCAAATTGTTTGGATACACAGCAGATCAACAAAAATATGAACTGCTAAGCGAAAAAATTAAGACGGCCATCAACGCTAAATTTTTAGATGCTTCCAAGGGTGTTTATAGCAATGGAACACAGACCGAACTGAGTGTACCACTCTATTGGGGGGTTGTACCCAATGAAATGAAAGCCCGTGTTGCAGCCAATCTGAATAAGAAAGTGGAAGAGACCAACTTTCATTTGGATGTAGGCGTATTGGGTGCTAAAGCATTATTGAATGCGTTAAAAGATAACGGTTATGCAACGACAGCCTATAAGGTCGCGGTACAAGATACCTACCCGTCTTGGGGATGGTGGATTGTAAATGGAGCGACAACATTGTTGGAGAACTGGGATTTAAAAGCAACACGGGATATTTCAGACAACCACATGATGTTTGGCGAAATCGGTGGTTGGTTTTTTAAATCTATCGGCGGGATTCTGCCAGATCCTGAACAACCTGGATTTAAACATGTACTCTTAAAACCTATCTTCCCCCAGGAACTGAAAGAATCTTCTATTTCTTACGATTCACCCTACGGTAAAATTGTTTCTGAATGGAAGTTAAAGGATAAAATGATCGTATATAATATCCAAATACCTGCTAATGCGACGGCAACATTTTATCCACCGGATAATGTTAGAGGCAGCGATATCGTCCAATTGGAGGCTGGTAAACACAGGCTGGTGCTGGAACTCAAGTAAGCATAGGCCCCGACTTGTTGTTTCGTTGTCTTGACTGTTGGTTTTATTCTTTTATGTTATAATCTATTGGAGGGCTTTTGCGAGTTTACCAAGCTGTTTTAACTTTAAGGCGAGTTCATTGCTCCAGGGTAAGCCAATACAGAGACGCATGCAATGGTGAAATTGATCCTGCAAGGTGAAGATCCTTCCCGGTGAAATGCTAATCTGTAGTTTAAGCGCATAGTTGTATAGTTTGCCTGTATCGATGTGTTTTGGAAATTCAACCCATAGGGCGAGTCCGCCCTGTGGGCGGCTTATTTTAGTACCTTCCGGAAAATGGTCCGCGATGATAGCGGCATACTGCCGGTAGTTTTCTGTTAATGATCTACGGAGTTTACGTAGGTGATTTTCATACTTTCCTGTTAATAGAAAATTTCCCACTGCCTCGTTGATGATCGCTGTAGATGATAGGGAATGGATCAGTTTTAGTTTGATAATCTGTTCCTTGTATTTTCCAGGAGCGACCCATCCGACACGGAAGCCCGGAGCCAATGTCTTTGAAACTGACCCGCACCAGAGTACATTGCCATCTAGGTCAAAAGATTTGCAACATTTGGGGCGTTGGGTGCCAAAATGGAGGTCGCCGTAAGTGTCATCTTCGATCAGCGGGATATGATGTTTTGCTAGCAGTGATACAATTTCCCGCTTGTTCTCATCCGGCATACAATAGCCCAAAGGGGTGTTAAAATTGGGAACCAGTAAGCAGAGTTTGATTTCGGGCAATAGCTTTTTGAGGGCTTCAATGTTTATTCCCGTAATGGGGTCCGTGGCTATTTCCAGCACCTTAAGTCCCAGGCTAACGGCAAGTTGGAGGATACCCGGATAGCAGGGGCTTTCAAGAGCCAGTGTATCTCCAGGTTTGGTTAAGGCCATCAGACATAAAACCAACGCATTCATACAGCCGTTGGTGGTAACGACCTCATCTTCGTTTAGATTTCCACCCCAGGCCAATGAACGTACAGCTACCATACGACGTAATTTTATATTGCCCTGCAAGGGCTCATATGCTGTGCCACCATCGCTGAGCTCCTGTGTAGCGAGAACGATTTCTTTTTTCAATTTTGCGGTAGGCAGGAGACTTCCCGAAGGAACACCGATGGAAAATAAGGTTAAATCCCGGCGCCCCATGGTTGAATACACCTTATTCATTAATTGATCTGGTTCTCGGTTATTGGCGA
>NZ_DKSP01000244.1:0-1979 GCF_002472745.1 Sphingobacterium sp. UBA7253
TCCGATTCCACCGCGTAGTTTTATGGCAACTTTAGCGTATAAATTTGAGAAGAGGTAATATCGCTCTTCAACCCATAAAAAAACGGAGTCAGCAACATGCTGACTCCGTTTTTTTATACTGGAATTTCAATCGATGCCACTTTAGGACGCATTAAAATCAAGATACTCTTTCTGGATACAGGCTATAAATTCGCCTAATGCACTGTTTTTACTTTTTATATTAGAGACCAGGATCACTTCTGTTTTGCTATCCATATCCTCAAGCTTCATGATTTTTAGGTTTAAATGCGGGTATTGTTTGATAGTGGACGCAGGGACGACTGCCATGCCCAAGCCTTGTGACACCAACTCAAGGATGGAAGACATCGAATTGCTCTGATGTACAATTTTGGGTTCGAATCCCATGCGGTTACAGGTATTAATAACAAGTCGGTGATATTCCGATGCGTATTTCTGATTGAAAGAAATGAAACTTTCATTAAAAAAGTTGATCGCATTAAATTTCACCTGTGAATGACCTACAATAACCATAGGGTCTTCGAAAAGGGGAGTGGTAAGCAATTCACTTGAATAAATTGGAGCACGCATAATACCCAGATCCAATTTTCCGTTTTCGAGTGCTAATTTTTGTTTCTGCGTCGATGTTTCGAAAAGACTAACTCTTAAGTATGGAAATTTCAATTGAATTTGCTTTAATACCGTAGCAAGCATTTTCTTAGGTGTCGAACTAATATAGCCCAGTTTGAATTCTCCTGAGATATTGTTGTGGATCTGTTTGGTGATCGTTTTGCTGTGTTCGATATTTTGTAGGATCTCCACAACCTCCTCCAAAAAGTATTTACCTGCTTCCGTTAGCTCGACGCGTTTGTTGGTTCGGAAGAAAAGAATAACACCTAATTCGTCTTCTAGATCTTTAATCTGCCGGCTTAATGGGGGCTGGGACATAAATAAGCGTTCTGCTGCTCGGCCAAAATGAAGCTCTTCGGCTACTGTTTTGAAATAAATGAGATGTCGGATTTCCATCGATACTTTTTTGGTATGAATTGATGACAAAATAAATATTTTTAATGAATTCCAGTTAGTCCTACCTTTAAATTATTAAAAATTAATGGATGAAATACCGCCGATCAGACAGTTTAAGATACTGCTGTGCGGGGGAATCTATCTGAACTTTAGAGAATAAACAATTTACAGATGAACAAAGCGACGCTACAAGAGATTGAAACACGGTTTGACAACGATGTCGAGCGGTTCTCAAATTTAGAAACAGGTCAAGCAACCACATTGGATGCGGTATGGAACATGGAGCTTATTACGGATGCCATTGTCAGTCTTTATCCAAACGCTCAAAATATATTGGACATTGGATGCGGAGCTGGCAATTACGACGTAAAACTATTGCAAAAATTGGAGTCTAATCCAAATGTTAGTCTGTTGGACCTGAGCCAGCCAATGTTAAATAGAGCAAGGGAACGCGTTGGAAAATTAACCAAGGGAGAAATTCAGTTGATTAAAGGCGACTTTCGTGCCGCAGCTTTAGAGGAAAACAAATTTGATGTCATTATCGCAACATCTGTTTTACATCATCTTCGAGATGATAAAGATTGGGAAAATGCGTTTAGCAAGCTGTTCCGCTTATTAAGAACCGGAGGAAGTCTGTGGATTTTTGATTTGATTGAGCAAAATAATGAACAGCTTCAAAAATTAATTTACAGGGAAAAATATGGTGAATACTTAACTAACCTTAAGGATGAGCAGTATCGTGATCATGTTTTTGACTATATCGAACACGAGGATACACCAAGATCGCTGATCTATCAACTAAACTTATTGACACAAGTTGGCTTTAAAAATGTTGATGTTCTACACAAAAATCTTTGTTTTGCTTCTTATATGGGATTCAAATAGGGGCTGGAAAACGAGTGTCAAATAAATAAGGCGATACGGGGAGTATCGCCATAAAATCACACTAACTATTA
>NZ_DKSP01000244.1:2032-24810 GCF_002472745.1 Sphingobacterium sp. UBA7253
ATTAAAAAACCTATAGGACTAGGAATTTACAAATTCAATAAACCAATGTATGTATCCATCCCACGCTTCTCTACTTTTATTCCTCGTCACATGCGAGATGTCAAATAAATAATAAAATGTAATTATTAAGGTCAATACTTTAAAAAAATCAAGTATTTCCATTGGTTTACGTAAAGATATGTCTTTATTTTTTAAATACAAATAAAAATGATGAAAATTGAAAAATTATTATTATTTGACTGTTTTTAAGAATTCTTCCCAGGCGATTTGATCTGTTTTGAAGGTCAAATCTGCCGTTAAAACCGATTCAATTGGTACCCATCGAAAAGATTGGAGCTTATTATCTTCAGGTCTCTGATCAGGATCGAAATCAAAAGCTTTGGTAGTCGTTCTGATCTGAATAGCTGAGGTATTCTTTACCTGATAGTAAATCGATATGATTTGGCTATCGTTAAAGCTTGATTTCTCATAAAAGTCTGTGGTATAAATATGTTTAACCACAGCAATGTCAAAGTCACATTCTTCCTGATACTCCCGGATCAAAGCATCCAATAAGCCTTCCCCGTATTCTAAGCCCCCACCAGGGAATTTGGTAAATGAAACATTTTCCGTTCTTTCGTCGCTGATCAATACCTCTTGATTTTCATTGATCAATATTCCGTACACTCTTACGTTAAATGGAAACATGGGTTAATTATGTTTGTATATATTTAGTTTCTGTTTTTTTACAGTGGCATAAAACCATTGTCTACTGCAAATTCATCCAATCCGATATAGGAATAATGTCTGGGAAGAAACCAGCCTATTGCTTCCATGATATTGGTAAATTCTTTTTCAGTCCTGAATTGATTTGCAACGATATTGAATGCCAAATCTTGTGAAGCATTTTCTTCATCTTTATAATTACGGGCTAGGAGCATAACCTTTGTGTTCTTTACGCCATAATAATCCAAAAATTCACGTAATTGGGTGCGGACAGCCTGTGGAAGAATTGTCTCGGCAGGTTGCCCCACTAATATTTCTTCATCTTTGCCGATAATCGTCTGTTCATTTTTCTTAGAGAAAACACTATCATCTGTATAAAACTCTCCGTTTAAAAAGTAGTTAACTAAGTCGCCATAGGTGAATACCCAATCTGGGTTTTCATTTTGTGTATTGATAGCAATACCAAAACCTTTTGGCAACACGAAATCCTTTAGCCGATTTTTAATGACAAAAGCCTGAAAGTTCTGATCCTTCGGAACACTTTCAAGTTGAAAATAGGGAAATCCGTCAGGCCCAACAACCACTTCTGTTTCTGCTAATTTTAAGGTACATTCAGCAATATTAGCCAGAAATATATCACGCCACTCTTCATTCCGCTCTTCAAAGGGAACTTCCATCAGGCTATTTATTATAATCGTTTTTTCAAGGTCTCCCAATCGATTATCATTCGCATTGTTGCTATCGTCAAATAAATGTATTGTATTCATCTCGGATTGTGATTTTTTGATTTGCTGGTAAAAGTAAAAGAATATTTATTAATTAACGACGTTTTCTAGATTTCGAGGCACCTTTTCGTTGATTGTTTTGGCTACTGGAAAGCATTTTCTCCCAGCTCAATAAATAAGGATGTTGATCATCAATTTTAATTTGCCGTTTTAAGGATAACTGTAATTTTATCCACTTTTCATTGTCCTCTGCATCGCAAAAGGTAAACGCCTTTCCCGTCGCTTCCGAACGGCCTGTTCGCCCAATTCGATGCGTATAGAGCTCAGGGCTATCCGGAATCTCGTAGTTTATGATAGCCTCTAGGTCTGGAAAATCTACACCTCGAGCCAAGAGGTCCGTCGCAATTAATACACGTATCTCTTTTTGTCTGAACTTATCAATAATCTCTTCTCGTTTTTGCTGTGATTTATCGCCATATAATGCCGAGCAAGAAATGCCGTGTCGATCTAGATCTGTTGCGATCCGTTCTACTGCATGAACTGTTCGCGTGAAAACAATTACCTGCCACGAGACACGGTTCTCAAGGAGATAACGGAGAAGATTCTTTTTATCATTTTTATCGACATAGAGTACAGATTCTTCTATTTGGCCTTTTTTGGTCTTTGCTTCTAGGTTGATCTCGACAGGGTTACTTAATCTCTTTCGAACAATTTTTTCGATTTCAAGGGTTTTCGTTGCCGAACTGAAAATGGTTTGTCTCTCAGCGGGCAATGTGCCGATAATTTTATTGAGTTCTTTCGTGAAACCGAGATCCAACAATTGATCGAATTCGTCGATCACCAATGTATCTATCGTTTTTAGATCGATAATACCTTGTTCAATAAAATCCAACAAGCGTCCTGGAGTAGCGAGGATCATCTGGGCTTTCGGATAAACTTCAAGTTGACTTTCATAAGTTCCCCCACCATAGAAACTAGCGATAGTCAAATCCATACCATCGATAAGGCCTGATATGCGCTGTTTGGTCTGTATACAGAGTTCCCGTGTAGGAAGGAGTATAAGGACCGATAAGTGGTCTGCGGTAATCTTGGTTCGTAAGCGCTGAATAATAGGGATGGCGAAAGCCTCCGTTTTACCCGTGCCGGTTGGGGCAATCGCCAAACAGTCTCTACCATCCAAAATGGCAGGGATAGCTATTTCTTGAATAGGTGTAAGCGAAGAAAGCTTTTGTTTTTCAAGATTAGCGACAAGGATTTTATCGAGTTTAAGTGCTGAAAAATTCAAAATAATGAATGTAAAACCCAAAAATAAAAATTTAAAAGGACAATGGTGTTTTTGCCTGCTTATAGGAATTAAAAATCTGTAAAAATTAGGATTTTTTGTCAAAAAGTACTAATTTGAGAAATTAGAATATTCTATTTCAAATCTGAGTTATTGATTATCAATTTATTTGATAAACACCAATTATATAGAATAATATTTTTGTTAAATTTGTTGAAACAAAAAAGAATATGTTTGATACTGCATTTGACCAAAACAATGAATCTATTTCCACTTTGAGCTTTGACGAGTTCAAAAAGATTATTGTGAATGATTATCGAACTGCCTTAGAAAGTCGTTACGTGAGTTTATTGGGACGTAAAGAAGTGCTTACAGGTAAGGCTAAGTTTGGTATTTTTGGCGATGGAAAAGAATTGGCACAAATCGCGATGGCTAAAGTTTTCAGAAATGGGGACTGGCGGTCGGGATATTACCGTGACCAAACATTTATATTTGCTTCTGGCATCAGTGATGTCTACCATTTTTTCTCTCAATTATATGCCCATCCCGATGTCGAGGCAGATCCTTCTTCTGCAGGAAGGCAAATGAACTGCCATTTTTCGACTCGTGTTGTGGACGACCAAGGGAACTGGTTGGATCAAATGGTTCAGAAAAACTCGTTTTCAGATATTTCGACCACCGGTGGTCAGATGGCAAGATTGCTGGGCTTGGGCTTGGCTTCTAAGTTGTATAAGCAGAATAGAAATTTAGACTACCTATCTTATTTTTCAAATAGAGGAAATGAAGTTGCATTCTGCACTATCGGAAATGCAGCGACTTCTGAAGGTGTATTTTTTGAAGTTATTAATGCCGTAGGTGTTCACCAGATTCCAACAGTGATTTCTATTTGGGATGATGGATATGGGATATCTGTGCCCAATGAAATTCAGACAACAAAGGGAGATATCTCAGAAGTCCTCAAAGGTTTTCAGAAGGAAGAACTGACAAACGGAATTGAGATATTCAAAGTGAGAGGATGGGATTATGCGGGTTTATGTGAAACGTACGAACAGGCTGCCCATATTGCGCGCGAGAAACATATTCCATGTTTGATTCATGTGACCGAATTGACGCAGCCTCAAGGACATTCTTCTTCAGGTTCACACGAACGGTATAAATCGCAAGATAGATTACAATGGGAAACTGACTTCGATTGTCTAGCGAAAATGAAAGAATGGATCTTAAGTTCTGGTATTGCTACCATAGAGGAATTGGATCAATTGGATCAACATGCCAAAGACCATGTTCGTCAAGAACAAAAACGGGCTTGGGCCGATTATATTAAAACGTTGAGTATTGAAGCTAGGGAAGCCATTGATTTACTTCAGGGTATTCCAAATGAGCGGGCTGATTTTGCGTCAAAGAAATTACAATCGATGGTTGAGCCTTCTTTGAAAGAGGTTTACGGCCAGGTTCGCAAGGTATTGCACGAGCTTAAAGGTCAGCATAGTGATGGGCGCCAGCAATTGTTAAATTGGTATAAAGAGAAGCAGGAACTGAATGAGAAACGTTATAATTCGAAATTATTTACAGATGGTGTAGATTCACCTGCTCATGTGACGGTCGTACCTGCAGTCTATAGTGAAGAAGCTAAAGTGGTCGATGGACGTGAGGTTTTGAATCTATGTTTTGAAGAGAACTTTAGACGTGACGAAAGACTATTAGCATTTGGAGAGGATGTCGGTAAGATTGGAGATGTGAATCAAGGTTTTGCAGGTTTACAAGAAAAGCTTGGTGTGCATCGCGTGTTTGATACCGGTATTCGGGAGAATTCAATTATAGGAAAAGGATTGGGTTTGGCAATCCGTGGACTTCGTCCAATTGCTGAGATCCAATACCTGGATTACCTAATCTATGGAATTACGGTAGCAAGTGATGATTTGGCAAGTTTAAGTTACCGCACCTTTGCTGGTCAGAAAGCACCATTAATTATTCGTACACGTGGCCATCGATTGGAAGGTATATGGCATTCGGGCTCACCTATGTCGGTAATTTTAGGATCCTTGAGAGGTTTGCATGTATGTGTGCCGCGTAATATGACACAGGCAGCAGGCATGTATAATACGTTGTTCCGCTCTGACGAACCGGCTATTGTTGTCGAATGTCTGAATGGGTATCGTCTAAAAGAGCGTCTACCAGAAAACGTCGGTGAATTTACGGTACCAATCGGTTATGCCGAATGTGTTAAAGAGGGAAGCGATATTACTGTAGTATCCTATGGTTCAACGTTACGTGTTGTTGAAGAAGCGGCTGTGGAACTGGAGCGCTTGGGGATATTCATCGAAATTATTGATGCACAGACATTGCAGCCTTTTGACAAAGGAAAACTTTGCGCCGAATCGCTGAAGAAAACAAATAAACTACTTATTGTAGATGAGGATGTACCTGGTGGGGCTTCAGCTTTCATCTTACAAGAGATCTTAGAGAAACAAAATGGCTACTATCTATTGGATAGTCAGCCGAGAACACTGACTGCAAAAGCACATCGCCCACCATATGGTTCCGACGGGGATTATTTCTCGAAGCCATCTTCTGACGATGTTGTCGAGACAGTGTATGCAATTATGCATGAAGCTAATCCAGAAAAATATCCATCTATGTTTTAATAGATGGATACTTTTTTGCTTGACTAAGCTAAATATTCCAACGGGTGGGATGATTCTTTTCTTAATTGAATATACTCGCAGCACCAATCATAGCTGCTTTTTCACCAAGTATTGCGGTGTAAATTTGAAATCTTTCAAATTCTTTTCGGTCACCAATGAAAATAGGTAGCGCCTTAGCGATATTGCCACCGATTATAAATATTTCAGAAGAATGTTTCTCTGCGAAGAACTGCATAAAATCAAAGAGATGTTTAGCATACTCATCTTTGATGACTTGAAATTCCTCAGTTTCCCGATGATTATCTAAAATCTCCTTAAGTCCCGTAACATCTTTTCCTGCTACTTCTTTGAAACGTTTGACGAACCACCGTGTGACAAGAAATTCTTCGAAAATACAATCTTCATAAGGGCTGTTCCATAGGGCGGCATCAAAGGCCTTCTCACCTTTATTCCATACCGCAGATCCAAGTCCAGTACCCAACGTAATTCCTAATATCCGGTTGTTTGTTTGCAAGTTCTGTACGAATATTTCACCTTGTAGGAAGGCTGCTGCGTCATTGATAAAGTGAATAGACGTAGGCGAAAGTCCCAATTCTTCAGCTAAAAGAGTTTTGACATCTTTATTGTAAAGATTGTCGTACTTGCTTTGTCCCTGTATTTTAGATATTCCATTTTCGTAATCAAAGGGGCCCGGCATAGCAATGCCGATGAACTGAATTGGAGCAGGAGAAGTGGCGATGATATCGCGTATAGCTGATTCCCAGGTTTGTAAAATCGTTTTAGCATCTCCTTGAGAAAAAACGTGGTTTCTGGCCACGTTTTCTAAGTATATATTCCATTGTTTTGTGTCAATGATACAGGCAGAAATATGTGTGCCTCCAATATCAACACCTACGACATAATTATCTTGCAGCATGTTTGTAACTTTGATTTTTAAGTAGATGATCCGCGATTACAAGTGCTGCCATAGCTTCCACAATAATTACTGCTCTCGAAACAACACAAGGGTCATGTCTTCCCTTGCCACTTGCAATAGCAGGGTTGCCATGGATATCCACTGTTTCTTGATCTCTCATGATAGTGGCAACAGGCTTAAATGCTACTTTAAAAGTAATATCCATACCATTTGAAATCCCTCCCTGAATCCCTCCAGAGAAGTTGGTATGTGTGTGCACTCGATTTAAATCATGGTCATCTGCTACAAATATATCATTATGTTCGGAACCTCGCAACTCCGAACCTGCAAAACCTGAACCATATTCAAAACCATGTACAGCATTGATGCTCATCATTGCTTTTGCAAGGTCTGCATGGAGCTTATCAAAGACCGGGTCGCCTAAACCAACAGGGACATGTCTGATGACAGCCGAAATACGTCCGCCAACCGTGTCACCCGCTTTTCTGACCGAGTCGATAAACTCAACCATTTCATTTGCTGTTGCTGGATCTGCACAACGTGCAATGTTAGCTTCCCGTAATTCAAGCAAAGCTTTTAGATCTTTGGTATCTACATTTGGTGCCTCGATGGTGCCTACCCCCGAAACGTGGGCAAAGATTTCTATGCCAAATTGATTCAGGAAGCTTTTTGCTACTGCACCTGCAGCAACACGGGCAGCGGTTTCCCTCGCCGAAGACCGTCCACCACCTCGATAGTCACGGATACCATATTTCATCTGATAGGTGAAATCAGCATGGGAAGGTCTGAAGATATCTTTGATATGTGTGTAATCTTTCGAACGCTGGTCTTCATTTGGAATAACAATTGCTATTGGTGTTCCCGTTGATTTCCCCTCGAATACGCCAGATAAAATCTGTGCGGTATCACTTTCTTTTCTTTGTGTCGTGATCTTAGATTGACCTGGTTTACGTTTATCGAGCTCAGACTGGATAAATTCCTCGTCTATTGTTATATTTGAAGGGCAACCATCAATAATTACACCTATAGCTTTGCCGTGTGATTCGCCAAAAGTGCTAATTCTGAATAAATCGCCAAATGAATTTCCTGCCATAAAAATTAAATTTCAATAAACTTAGATAAATTTGCCTTTAAATGCAATTCTAAAGCACCAGACTGACTACAAATTTATGGATCTGTAACTCGTATATGGCCTAATAGATTACATCACAATTTTCTGTCCCAGGCTAAAGGCTATCTGGGAGATTGAATAATAAAACAGAGATTAATGTTAATGTTAATCCCTGTTTTTAATATGTTAGTCAATTACAAAAGCTTGCGCTTGTAAATGTTTCCAAAAATCAGGATATGATTTTTCTACAACTTGAGGTTCAGCAATCTTGATTTGGTCAAAAACTAAAGCCAGCGGCGCAAATGCCATCGCCATACGGTGATCCTCGTAAGTGTCGAAGGTCACATCTTCAGGCTGATATACCTGTGCTGTTTTCAGGTGATAAGTATCACCATCTTCGATCAATTCAGCACCGAACTTTGCGATTTCGGTCTGTAACGCAGCGATACGGTCGGTCTCCTTAATCTTTAAGGTTTCTAGACCTGTAAAGGAAACATCACGTTTTAAAGCTGCTGCGACAACGACTACTGTTTGCGCGAGATCAGGACATTCTTTAAAGTCGAACAACGTTTTGTCTGAATTGATTTCTTTTTTATTTAAATGCAATCCATCCGATTCAAAGCTCGAATAAACACCAAAATGCTCCATAATGTCTGTGATGGCAATATCGCCCTGTAAACTATGTTGTCTTAGTCCGGGCAATACAATCGATGCAGTTGCGTCGGCTAGTGCTACAATAGCATACCAGTAGGATGCTGCGCTCCAATCTGGCTCGACATATATGGTTTGCTTTTCGAATTCTTGCGGTGCAATTTTAATCGCATTCTCCGTCCATTCATGTTGGATCCCGACACTTTTAAGCATATCTAAGGTCATGGATACATAAGGTCTGGAAGTTAATTCGCCTTCAATCTCTAACGTAAGTCCCTTTTTTAATGCCGGAGCAATTAATAGCAAGGCCGATATGTATTGACTGCTGATATTTCCTTTGATCTTAACACGGTCTTTTCCTTGAAATAATCCACCTTCAATCTTCAAAGGAGGGTACCCTGCCTTTTTTTCATAATGGATTTCGGCGCCAATTTCTTTCATGGCATCAACCAATATTCCGATTGGACGCTGTTGCATACGCTCTGTCCCCGTCAGGATGAAATTGCCTTTAACAAGGTTGAGGTAAGCTGTAAGGAAGCGCATTGCCGTTCCCGCAGGACCTATGTCAATCGTATTATAACCGGGTTGCGGTTCTGATGCGATTTGCAATACGCGGTTTAGGGTAACTGTATCTGCAGCCTCAGAGAGGTTGGCTATTTCAACTTGTCCTTTACTTAACGATTGGATAATAAGAGCACGGTTGCTCTCAGATTTTGAACCTGTGAGTTGGACCGTGCCCTGTATCTTTTTTGAAGGATGCGTCAGCGTGATGACTTGTTGATTCATTATGCTTCTGCTGTTGGTTGCTCCTGAGTATTCATGACCGCATTTTGTTTGCGGATAGATTCGTTGTGAATTAATTCCAGGAATTTCGTCGCAAATTCGCTACCCAAAGAAAGCGCTTCCGCTAATTTTGTGCGTTTTTGAACAATTTCATCCCAACGGTTAACTTGCAAAATTGTCACGTTGTTATCGCGTTTGTATTCCCCGATTTTCTCAGCTATTTTCATGCGTTCACCAATTTTTTGGATGATCAAATCATCTAATTTGTCGATGTTGCTACGCAATTCTGCTAATTTATCTTCGAATGAAGGATTGTCAGAAGCTGCTTTACGTAACGTCAAGTGGTCGATCAACTCGGCCAATGCAGCTGGCGTTACTTGTTGTTTTGCGTCAGTCCAAGCGACAGATGGATCAATATGTGATTCGATAATCAATCCTTGCATATCCATATCCATTGCTTTTTGTGCGATGTATGGTAACAATTCGCGGTTTCCACAAATGTGACTTGGGTCGTTGATAATCGGTAGATTAGGACAAGCAGTTTTTAACTGAATCGCTAAATCCCACATCGGTTCATTACGGAATGCTGTTTTCTCGTAAGAAGAGAAACCTCTATGAATAGCACCTAATTTTTTGATTCCAGCACGGTTGATACGTTCCAATGCACCGATCCACAACGATAAATCTGGGTTTACAGGGTTTTTAACAAATACTGGAATATCTACACCTTGTAAAGCATCAGCAATTTCTTGCACGGTAAATGGATTGGCAGTTGAACGTGCACCTACCCATAGTACATCCACACCAGCAGCCAAAGCTTCTTCCACGTGTTTTGCAGTAGCAACTTCAGTAGCTGTTAATAAACCTGTTTCTTCTTTCGCTCTTTTCAACCACTCCAAACCAATTGAACCGATACCTTCAAATTCTCCCGGACGAGTACGTGGCTTCCAGATACCAGCACGTAAAATATTTACTTTTCCGGTATTTGCCAACAAATGTGCTGTCGATACCAGCTGCTCTTCTGTTTCAGCACTACAAGGACCTGCGATAATTAAAGGTTTGTCTCCTGTGTCCAACCAAGATTTTAAAGGAGTGATGTCTAATGTATTTTTCATGTTAAGTTTGATTATCTATTTTAATATTGTATGCGTAAATTGTTAATTATAGTTTTTCGTTTTTGACATACTCGCCCATAATATTGAAATTGACACTATGTTTGAGTACTTTACGTATTGCTGCTTCGTAGTCTGTTTGTTTTTTCCATTCTACGTCAACGAAAAAATCATATTCATTGCGTTTTCCGATTACCGGCATTGACTGAATTTTGCTCAAATTGATATTCTGTTCGGCAAAGCATTGTAAAATAGTCGCCAGGGATCCTACTGTATTTCCTGTTTGGAATGATAATGATGCTTTATTGGCATTCTTATGTTCGACAACTTCATTAGATAATACGAGGAAACGCGTTGCGTTCTTTTTATTGGTTTCGATTCTCTTTTCTAATATTTCAAGACCATAGATTTCAGCAGCCAATGTCCCAGCAATTGCAGCAGTATCCGTTAATTTTCGCTCCGCAATCATTTTCGCAGTTGCAGCGGTATCAGATCCCTCGGTTATACGTACACCTTCAAGTTCAGAAAGAAATTCCTCACATTGGCGAATGGCAATTGGATGCGATTCGATGTGTTTAATATCCTTTAACTTAACGCCTGGCAGTACCATGAGATTCTGTTGAATGTTTAGGTAAACTTCCCCAGTGATATGGAACTTGTAATCTCTCAATAAATTATAATTCGGTAATAGACTTCCCGCAATTGAATTTTCGATCGCCATAACGATATAGTCGACTTTTCTTTGCTTCAGCAATTCACAAGTTTTTTTAAATGAATCACATTCTACAATTTCAACTTCTCTTCCGAAAAATTTAAATGCGGCCTCTTCATGAAATGAAGCCTTTGCTCCCTGTATTGCAATTTTTAAACTCATTGTTTTTTTGTTCGCTATGTTGTCTCCAAAAAAAAGAGTCCCGATCATTTGAACCGGGACTCTTCTTGTTTGTATTTTTTATGATTTATACACAATCTAATCCCGGCTCTTATTTTTAAAATAAAAGAAGTTAAAATAGAAATATGTATACGTTCTGTTCATCCTGTTGTTGTTTGACATTTCAAATGTACGAATGTTTTTGAAATATCAAAGAAAAAAAATAATTTTTTATTATAAATATTGAGTTAATTTAATGATTTTTTTATGTGTTTTTATGTGGTTTTTTTTGATTAATTTTTAGTGATTTATTTGTGATGTTTTTAAAGTGTTTATTTTGCTTTAATGTTGATATTGTATTGTTGTTTAGTTGCTTAAGTTTTTGTTTTGTTGTTTTTTTTTATAGTAAATTATGTTTTAGTGTTATTTTTTATATTGAAAATAATTGTGTTTTTATGTGATTTTTTACTGTTTTTTTTGCATTAAATTTATGTGTTTTTAATATTAATATTTCCGTTTTTTTTGACTGTTTTGTTGAAAAAGTATTTTACTACCTTTGGGCAAACGCTGGATTTTATGCTAAAACGAAGTAATTTTTATGTATGTGGATGTATGATCTGTTTTTTATTGACAGGTTTTACTTTTAAAGGAGAGGAAAAAGAAGCGAGGGTAAAGCGTGTTATCGATGGTGATACCTTTGTCATTGAAAATGGAACCTCAAAAGGGGAGAAAGTTAGGTTGATAGGGGTAGATGCCCCGGAAACGAGACGGACAGCACGCAAGGAAATCGGTTACTATGGTCAAGAAGCAAAGCAGTATTTAACGGCAATGCTGAATGGAAAAAGTGTAAAGTTAGTCTTTGACGTTGGAAAACGGGATCGGTATGGAAGACTTCTTGCCTATGTGTATATTGGAAAGAAATTCGTCAATCGGGATTTGGTTGAACAGGGGTATGCAGTATCCTATACACTAGCACCAAATGTACAATATGCAGATTTATTTGTAAAATTGGAACGTCAGGCTCGTCAGGAGAAACGTGGCCTTTGGAAATAAATGAATTTTGAATCATGATTTTTGTTTTATTAAGTGTCATCTGCAGCGTAACCGTTGCTGTTTTATTAAAATTGGCAAAACAAAATGGAGTCGAAACTAAACAAGTTATTGTTTGGAATTACCCCATGGCGGTTGCGCTGACCTATTTTGTATTGCAACCGGATCTAAAATCGCTCGTATGGGATGCTATGCCGGTTACGTTGTATACGAGTCTGGCGATACTACTTCCAGGGATGTTTGTTTTTATAGCTTTGTCCATTCGCTATAGTGGTTTGGTCAAGACAGAGATTGCACAACGCCTATCGTTGTTTATTCCCCTGCTTGCATCATTTTTCTTCTTTCATGAAAAAATGGAGGGACATAAGATGCTCGGAATAGCCCTTGGTTTATTAGCCATCTTATGTTCTATTGGCTGGCAAAAAAATCAGCACAATAGCTCGATGGCTGATAGTCGTTATAAAGCACTTTATCCATTATTGGTATTTATCGGTATGGGTATAATTGATATCCTCTTCAAACAGGTCGCCTTGCATGTTATTATACCTTATATCAGTTCCATGTTTATTATCTTTGTGATGGCGATGTTTATTGCAATGGTGTTATTGCTGTATTTCCTTTTTGTGGAAAAGCAACGTTTTTCAAGGCAAGCTGTGGGATATGGATTGGTTTTGGGAGTATTTAACTTCTGTAATATCCTATTCTATATGAAAGCGCATCGTGCCCTACCAGACAATCCATCAGTCGTATTTACTGGGATGAATATTGGTGTGATCTCATTGGGCGCTCTAATTGGCGTCTTATTTTTTAAAGAAAGGTTATCATTATTGAATTATTTAGGCATAGCGCTTTCTATTGTTTCAGTTTTAATCATAGCATATCTATGAGTTTATTTGAAGATACTTACCGGACTATTGATGCAAAATACGAGGGAATTTTTAGGGATAAGGGCAGTAAATTTATTGCTTATGCTTTTCCATTTAAATCCGAAGACCAATTAAAAGATCTGATCTTGGAAGTGAAAGCGATTCATCCGAAAGCTAGACACCATTGTTGGGCTTATCGTCTCACGCCAGATCGTGCTGTTTTTCGTGTGAATGATGATGGAGAACCGTCGGGGACAGCAGGACGCCCAATTTTGAACGTTCTCCTGTCGATGGATGTAACCAATGTTATCGTGATTGTCGTTCGCTATTTCGGTGGTACATTATTGGGTGTCCCAGGCTTGATTAATGCCTACAAATCAGCAACCCAAGATGCTTTGACCCAAGCAGAAATTATCAAGCGTACAGTGAATGACCATTATGGTATTACCTTCGATTACCTCCATATGAATGATATTATGCGGATCATAAAGGAAGAGGGCGTCGAAGTTGAAAAGCAGGAATTTGATAATCAGTGTTATTTGGAGTTTGAAGTCCGAAAAATGCAAGTCAATCGAGTTGTTGATCGGTTTTCCAAAATAGAAGGTTGTCAGTTAACTTATTTATATACGATATGATCAACGAATCGGAATTGATTTTAAACGCAGATGGCAGTATATATCATCTGAATTTGTTGCCGGAAGATCTGGCAAGTACAGTAATTACGGTCGGTGATCCAGACCGTGTAGCGAAAGTCTCGAAACACTTTGATCGTATTGAACTCAAAAAAGGGAAGCGTGAGTTTATTACGCATACTGGCTATCTGGGAAATAAACGGTTGACGGTAATCTCAACAGGTATAGGTACTGATAATATAGATATTGTGTTGAATGAACTGGATGCGCTGGCGAATATTGATTTTGCCAATAGAACCGTAAAGACTTCGCTGACTTCATTGGATATTATTCGCATTGGAACTTCTGGAGCGGTACAACAAGATGTTGAGATGGGAACTATTTTGGCCTCTGCATATGGAATAGGTCTTGATGCATTGATGAACTATTATCAGGGATCTTACGATGGCGAGGAGCAGGCGCTTCAGGTTGAGCTAGCCGAATATTTTTCCGCATTAAACTTAAAGCCCTACGTTGCAAAAGCTGGCGCAAGCCTTCTGGATCGAATAGCCTTTGATTTACCGAAGGGAGTAACCTTGACTGCGCCCGGATTTTATGCTCCGCAGGGAAGGACTGTCCGATCAACTAATACGATTCCCAATTTTATAAACTTGATCAGCTCCTTTCAATATAAAGATCAGCGTTTCACCAACCTGGAAATGGAAACAGCTGGTATTTATGCATTGGCTAACATGTTTGGACATCAGGCTTTATCCATCAATGCAATTTTGGCAAGTCGGGTAGATGGCCGGTTTTCTTCCGCACCTGAAGAAGTTGTGGATAAAGCTATACAGCTCGTTTTGGAGCGTATTTAACCGTTTGTCTGTGCAGGCAAGGGAGACTTTTTTTTTCTCAATTGATGCAGTAAAAGAGTTGAGAAAAACTAAATAAGGCTACAAATAGGAAAGGAGTTGTTTTTAGACAACTCCTTTTCTATTTGAATCAAATTTAAGCATGATAAACAGTAAAATGGTGAAACTCCATAAGGATGAACCACCGTAACTGATAAAAGGCAGCGGAATTCCGATAACCGGAACAATACCTATTGTCATACCGATATTGATAAATAAGTGAAAAAAGAGGATGGACGCTACACCGTATGCATATATCCTGGCGAAGGCTGAACGCTGTCGTTCGGCGATATGAATAATGCGTAGCAGTAAGGTGAGATAGATAAGTAATAAGGTAACCGATCCAACAAATCCCCACTCTTCTCCAACGGTACAGAAAATAAAGTCCGTACTCTGCTCAGGCACAAAATTGTATTTCGTTTGGGTTCCCTGTAAGTAACCTTTGCCTAGAAGCTGCCCCGATCCAATTGCAATCTTCGACTGATTCAAATTATATCCTTTACCTTTAGGGTCTTCCATTTTGCCTAGGATAATGTCAATACGGTCGCGTTGATGGGGTTGTAGGACATGTTCATAGACCAAGTCTACACAGAGAACAAATACAGCACAGGCTGCAAAAAGTATACTTAGATTAATAATGTATTTCCTTCTCTTGCGGTAGTTCCACATGACAAGGCCAATGAGTAATGCTAAAATCAAGATAAGTATCCATGGCTTGACCAATAAAGCAAGGACAAAAAGTAAAATGCAAAGACCGCCAAATATAAGTAGCTCATTATTTACGTAGCCCTCACGGTAAAAGACAAAAATCAACGAAAAGAACGCAAGGGCAGATCCCGTATCGGGTTGTAACATCACCAAAAATACAGGGAATAAGACAATACCGGCTCCCATTGCCAGTGTCTGCATAGTCGGAGCTTTATTACTTTGAGAACTTAAAAAGTTAGCCAAGAGCAGACAGGTTGAAAGTTTTGCAAACTCAGAAGGTTGCAAGCGGAAAAAGCCTAAGTCAATCCATGCCTGATTTCCGCCGACATTTCGTCCTACAACGAGCACGATGACAAGCAGGACAGCTGTTATACCATAAAATATCGGTGAGGCGGAACTGAAAAATTTCGCGTCTATGATCAGAATGGATACTCCTAGAATAATTGCAGAAACAAGATATAAAGATTGTTTTCCATAATTGGTTCCTAAGGTAAAGAAATTGGGTAGTTCAGGATTAAATACAGCCGCACGGATATTGAATAAGCCAATTAAGCATAGCGCAAGCCAAAGAGTGATGGTTAGCCAGTCTATCTTTCCAAAGAAACTAGTTTTTTGATTATTCATATCTTCTCTTTATCTCGCTATGGTGAACAATTGTTTCCTTTGGTTTTGTTAAGGCCGCCAGCTGACGTTTCGATTTTAAAGTGTCGGTTTTCGATTTGACTGAGTCCGTTTTCTTTACTTCTTTGGCCTTTGGATCGACAACCTTTTTTGGTGCAGGAAGAAAATTCGCTTTATAAATGCGGTCCTGAATATATTTTGGTGCAGTTATCGTGTCTTTGAGGTATTTCTCAACCATCATACTTGCGATAGGTCCTGCCCAGGTTCCACCGTAACCAGCATTTTCAACAAAGACAGCAATGGCAATTTTAGGGTTTTCTCGAGGCGCAAAAGCAAAGAAAACGGCATGGTTTTCTCCGTGTGGGTTTTGTGCTGTACCCGTTTTTCCGCACATTTCGATGCCTGGGATACGATTGGCCCATGCGGTACCTTCGGGCGTATTGACAGCATCACTCATCCCTTGGATAACAACCGGATAATACCGCTCATCCACGCCGGCACTGACTTTTTCGGTGAATTCCTTCTTGGCAATTTTCTGTGCGCCAATACCTTTAATCAGATGGGGTCTATAATAAAAACCTTTGTTGGCAACGATAGCCATAATATTGGCCATTTGCAAGGGGGTTATACCCATTTCCCCTTGTCCAATAGATAAGGAGATATTGAAACTTGAACGCCATTTATCGTTTCCATAGCGTTTGGTATAAAAATCTGACGTAGGTAGTAAACCTGGTTTTTCACCCGGCAGATCAATGCCTAGTTTATGGCCAATTCCAAACTGTGTTACTGCATTGCGCCATAGATCGTAAGCCTTAGGTCCCGAAAGCCCACGTCCGTCGATCATCTTAGCATAGGTAAATCCATAGTAGGTGTTACATGATACAGCTACAGATCGCTGTAATGTAGTTGATCCATGATAGTGCGTACA
The DNA here is from genome assembly GCF_002472745.1 of Sphingobacterium sp. UBA7253. Taxonomy (NCBI): domain Bacteria; kingdom Pseudomonadati; phylum Bacteroidota; class Sphingobacteriia; order Sphingobacteriales; family Sphingobacteriaceae; genus Sphingobacterium; species Sphingobacterium sp. UBA7253. Next base: position 18,529 of record NZ_DKSP01000244.1, read on the forward strand.
GCCCATCCAGCCGCGTCCACCACCATAGCTATATCCATGCGGGCAGAAAAATACCGTATTGCGATCAATAACACCGGCCTGCTGCGCAGTCAGTGCTGAAACAACCTTAAATACAGAGCCTGGGGGGTAAGAGGCTTGAATAGGACGGTTAAAAAGCGGTTTGGTGTCGTCTTTCAATAATTTCATATAATTATTGCCAGACTGTCTTCCAACCATCATGTTTGGATTGTAACTCGGACTACTTACATACGCTAATATTTCACCTGTTGCAGGTTCAATAGCGACAATGGACCCCAATTTATTTTTCATGAGGTTTTCCCCTAGAATCTGGAGGTCCTTATCCAAAGAGGAAACCAGTCCTTCCCCTGCAACAGCAAGTGTATCGTATTTCCCCTCCATAAATACCCCTTTCGGGCGGTTCAGCGCATCAACCATTAAGTTGTTGACACCACGTTTTCCGCGAATAAGGTCTTCATAAGAACGTTCTACCCCACTGCGACCAATATAGTCACCACTACGATAAAACCCGTTGGAGCGTTCAATATCTTTATCATTTACCTCACTCACATAACCCAAAAATTGAGCAGCTATGCTGTCGGGATAACTTCGGATTGTTCTTTTTTGGACATAGAAACCACGAAATTGATATTGGTATTCCTGATATTGGGCCCATGTTCGTACAGAAAGCTGTTTTTCAAAAATGGATGCACGGTAAGGGGAGTGTACTCTTGCCTTTTCCATCCGTTTAATAAAGCCTTCCTTGTCAATGTCTATCAATTTGCAGAACAAAGCGGTGTCGATTTCTTTCACCTCACGTGGAGTAACCATAAGGTCATATACCGGTTCGTTTTGAACTAATACCTTTCCCTTTCGGTCCAATATAACCCCTCTGGCCGGGTACACAATGACCTTGCGCATGACATTGCTGTTTGCGGAATGTATATAGGAATCGTCTATGATCTGTAAATAGAATAAGCGAGCCACCAAGGTCAATGTGATGGCAATAAAGATTCCCGAAACGACGTACTTACGCGCAAAAAAACTGTTCATAGAAATGAATTTCTATCCATCGATCTACTACAACCGATCTTTCTTTTTGTAGAATAATATGCTAAATAATAGCATGATAATTACTGTAAATATACAACTTAAAACTATACTCAATAAGGTGTATTGGATGTGCTGGAAGGAAAAAGATTCCAAGAGATACAAAAATGTATGATGGATCAATGTTCCGAAAAAGATGTAGGAAAAGAACCAGCGAATATTCATGAAGCCCAACATCGGGGTAAAAAAAGATTCGCGTTCTTCAACTTCGAGCGTAATTTTCATGAAGAAAATACGGAAGGCTGCCAATGCAACACAGGCTGCGGTATTGACACCAAGGGTATCATAAAATGAATCTACGGTAAGTCCCGTAAGAAATGCGATCAAATACACCAGGAAATTAGGTGTTCCTGTCGGAAGTAAAAAAATAAATAAGATATAAGGAAATGCAGCGACCAGATTGTAATAACCGATATTTTGAAATAGGAAAACTTGCATGCCTATCAAAACGATAAATCGAATAATATTAAATATTAAAATCCTAGCCATTGTCCTTTGTCGATTCTTCTAGTGTCTTTAATTCTTTATTTAACAGGTCTTTTACAACGTAGACATGTTGCAAATTGGAGAAATTGGTGCTCAACAATAATCTAAGATCCAAAAAAGCATCTCCTGAAGAAATACCTGTCTGAATGACCGTTCCGACAAAAATTCCTTTTGGAAAATGTCCTGAATATCCGGAGGTATACACTTTATCTCCTTTGTTGACTTTGATGTGGTTTGGAATTTCCTTGACCATTGCCGCGCGGTAATCCATGCTATTGCCCCATACCAACGAGCCAAAGACCTCGGTGTGGCCCAGTGTAACGGATATACGCGTATCTGGATGCAATAGGGATTGAACGGTAGAGAAGTTAGGGGAAACATTCAATACAATACCAACTACCCCGTTGGGAGCGATAACACCCATACCTCGCTCTATACCATCTTTACTGCCTTTATCGAGTGTAATCGTATTTGCCTTTTGGTGAATGCTATTGTTGATGACATTCGCAATAATAAATTCGTAACGCCCAAACTCACTGCTATCGATTGCTGGGACAGGACCAATCTTGATGCTGTCAGTTGATCGATAGGCTTGTAAGTCCTTTCTTAATTGTGCATTTTCCTTTGCAAGTGCATCATTAGTCTCCCCGAGGTGCAGATAGCTTTTCCAGGAATTGACCTTTGCATACAGGCCTCCGATGATACTATTTGAAGAATTTAAAACAGAATTACGTTGGAAAGAATTGTTGGTGATCACCAAAAATAACGAGAATCCAAAAAATAGGATAAACCAGAAGAATGCATTGTATCGTCTCAGGAATAACCAAAGGTTTCTCATTTTTTAATGTGGGTATTTAATAAGCAAGCGATATAATAGTTTTGCATATTATATCGCTCTTTAATAAAATATTGTTATTAATTATCGAACGTTATGATTGCATCAAGAATTTAAATCGTCCAATATTTTTAAGTGCAATACCAGTTCCTCTTACGACAGCACGTAATGGATCTTCGGCAATATGTACTGGAAGTTTAGTTTTCGCTTGTATACGACGGTCCAAACCGCGCAATAATGCACCACCACCGGTAAGATAAATACCTGTTTGATAAATATCCGCTGATAATTCTGGTGGGGTAATTTCAAGTGCTTTTAAGATCGCCTCTTCAATTTTTGAAATGGACTTATCTAGACAATGCGCTATTTCGGTGTAAGAAACAGTAATTTGCTTAGGAACACCTGTCATCAAATCACGGCCTTGAACAGCGAAATCTGCCGGTGGTTCCTGCAATTCAGGTAGAGCAGCACCCACTTCAATTTTGATTTTTTCAGCCGTACGTTCACCGATCATGATGTTATGTTGTCTTCTGATGTATTGAACGATGTCAGAGTCGAAGTTATCACCAGCAACACGAATGGACTGGTCACATACAATACCCGATAAAGCGATGACAGCAATTTCAGTGGTACCACCACCGATATCGATAATCATATTACCCATTGGTTCTTCCACGTCAATTCCGATTCCTACAGCAGCAGCCATGGGTTCGTGAATTAAATAGACTTCTTTGGCACCCGCAATTTCTGCTGAATCACGCACAGCTCGTTTCTCTACTTCCGTAATACCGGAAGGAATACAAACAACCATACGTAGGGAAGGGAAAAACCAGCTCTTACCATTGTTTACCAATTTTACCATACCTCTGATCAGGTGTTCAGCTGCCGTAAAATCAGCGATTACTCCATCACGTAAAGGACGTACTGTCTTTATATTGTCGTGTGTTTTACCCTCCATTTGCATGGCCTGGCGACCAATGGCGATCACTTTGTTTGTGGTGCGGTCAAATGCAACAATAGAAGGTTCATCCACTACTACTTTGTCATTATGAATTATTAGGGTATTTGCAGTACCCAAGTCAATCGCAACTTCTTGCGTAAACCAATTAAATAAGCCCATCTGCTAATCCTTAAGCTATTTTAAAATAATATGCAAACCTACACAAAAAAAATTAATCTTTTTGAGGTTATACATCAAAAAAAACTACATTCTGAAAGTAAATTCTATCTGGAAAAAACTGTCTTTAAATTTAACGAATATAATCTGTAATTCTTACGTCCTAGGTGAAGTTATTTTTAATTGGATGCGGTGTTAAAAAAGAATTAAGCCGGTGTTTTTGAAATCATTGACCGCGAGAAGAAAGAATCCAATCGGGAAAAGGTGGTTTTGACAACTATCTGGAGAGGGCTGTTGTTTCGAAGGGTTCCTACACGCTGTTGTTATATGTTTTTAGCGAATGGATTAAACAGGTAAAATAGAGGTAAAAAACAGCGCCATTATCGTTTGGGATAATGGCGCTGTCGGGGTATTGAAATAGTTTATCTAAACTCCAATTGAAAGTTATTGGGCTGTTTCAGCCTGTTGTTCTTCCGGAGTCGGCTCATCATATTTGTGGAAGATCAAACGCACACCACTGTTTTTGGTGAAAAATTTGATCGACCAGTTTACGAATGTGATCAATTTATTTCTGAATCCATAGATGGACATCAAGTGGACAAACATCCAGGTCATCCAGCCAAAGAATCCATTGAAATGGATTTTTCCCATGTCAACGACAGCTTTATTACGACCTACCGTAGCCATGGACCCTTTGTCGAAATAGTTGAATTTCTCAGTTGGTTGATTGGACATTGTTTGAAGAATGTGTTTGGCAACATAAGCTCCCTGTTGCTGAGCCACCGGTGCAACACCTGGTAGGCCGCGAGGAAGGTCATCTGTGATAAATGCCGAAACATCACCAATGGCATAAACACCTGGCATATCGATAACACGACATTGATCATCTGTCTGTATACGGTTACCACGTTGGATAATCTCCTTTTTGAAACCATTCGGATACTGCCCAGCTACACCTGCTCCCCAGATAACAGTTTTTGTTTCGATACTTCTGCCATCGGCGAAAGTAATTGAATTGCCATCATATCCAGTTACCTGAACATTCAATAATACTTCTACACCCAAATCTTTGAGGTACTTTTCTGAATCTTTAGAAGATTTTTCAGATAAGTTGGCCAATACTTTTGGAAGTCCTTCAACCAGGTAAACCGACATCTCAGATTTTTTCAATTCTGGATAATCTTTCTCAAGAACATTGTTTTTGATCTCTGCGATTGCCCCCGAAAGTTCTACACCTGTTGGACCACCCCCAACAATAACAAAGTTCAAATTAGCTTTACGATCAGCAGGGTTTTCTATTCGTACTGCTTCTTCGAGGTTCTGTAAAACATAGCTTCGAATATTTAATGCTTCTTGTATATTTTTCATCGGCAAAGCATATTTCGTGATTTGCTGATTTCCGAAGAAGTTCGTGGTAGCACCTGTCGCAACAATTAAATAATCGTAGTCAAAATCACCAACATCTGTTCTTACAATCTTAGCCTCATTGTCTACGCTTTTTACGTCAGCAAGTCTAAAATGAAAGTTGTCTTGGCCTTTGAACATTTTGCGAACAGGGAAGGAGATGGAGTCCGCTGAAAGAGTGCCCGTGGCAACTTGGTACATCAATGGTTGAAAAGTATGAAAGTTATTTCTGTCCAGCAACAGAACTTCAACTTCCTTATTTTTAAGCTTTTTAGCAACTTCAATTCCTCCAAATCCAGCACCAATAATGATTACTCTTGGGAATTTTCTATTTGAACTATTGCTTGGCATATTTTTAATAGTTTGTTGTAAAAATTCGGTACAATCGAATTAAGCTGCAAATATCTTAAATTTTGGCTCAAAAAGCTAAAAAATATTTATTTATTATGCTGATATGTTGTGAATTTTATTGTAAAGAGGCTAATTCTTTCAATAATATGTTTTGTAGTTGTTTGATTTTTAGCTCTTTATAGTGTACATTGTACCCTTTGAAAAAAAAAGATGTATAGTGTCATCATTGTGTATTTTATACACAATGATGACACTATTGTAGCGCGCCTTTGATCTTGATTTTCATGCCGTTATTGGTATTCTGTAAATGCAGCTGACAGGCAAGTCGACTTTGATCATCGGCATCCGGAAGTGTGTCCAGCATGTCGAGCTCCTGATCACTCGCTTCGGGAAGTGTATGCAGGCCTTCGACAACTTCGACATGGCAGGTAGCGCACAGCGCCATACCACCACAAGTGGCCAGAATTTCATATTCGGATGCCTTTAAAATCTCCATGAGTGAAAGATTGATATCGGTAGGAACTTCCAGGATATTTTCGGTCCCATCCCGATCAATAACAGTGACTTGAATTAAATTATCGTCCATGGCTAGAAAGTATTTATACCGTTTACAGTGGTGTATTTGAATGTCAATTTTTGATCGGGATAGACAAATTTAAAGGCACTTTGACACATCAGGGCAGCCTCATGGTATCCACAGAGAATGAGTTTCAGTTTGCCTGGATAGGTGTTGATGTCTCCTATAGCATAGATCCGTTCGATATTGGTTGAGTAATCAAGCGTATTGACCTCTATCGCATTTTTATCGATATTTAATCCCCAATCTGCGATTGGACCAAGCTTCGGCGTAAGACCGTATAAAGGAATAAAATAGTCTGCATCTGTTGCTGTGACTTCTTTTTCTTTATTTGTTGTTTCAACATGAGACAAGTAGTCATTGCCATGAATATTGGTCAGATTGTGGGACAATAATAAGTTGATC
>NZ_DKSP01000244.1:24934-27643 GCF_002472745.1 Sphingobacterium sp. UBA7253
CCTTTTCAGCCGAGTCCGGAGCGCCTCTGAAGGAGTCACTTCGGTGGATTAAAGTGACCTGTTGCGCAATATCTGCGAGATGGAAGGTCCAATCGAGCGCGGAATCACCGCCACCGGCAATGACGATTTTTTTATCCCGGTACTTGGTGGGGTCTTTTACCATATAATCTACGCCTTTTCCTTCAAAGAGGTGAAGATTTGGAATTTCGGGCTTGCGTGGTTCAAAGCAACCTAAGCCCCCAGCGATGACAATGACCTGTGTATGAACCACCGTATGATCATTGGTTTCTATAATAAAAGAACCGTCGTCCTGTTTTGTTATATGTTCCACGCGCTCGCCTAAGGTGAATGTGGGGTCAAAGGGTTTAATCTGTTCAAGCTGTTTATCGATCAACTCCTGCGCAGTGATACTTGGATAACCAGGAATGTCGTAGATAGGCTTATGGGGGTAAATCTCCGAAAGTTGACCGCCCACTTGGGGTAACACATCAATCAAATGGCAGCGCATTTTTAAAAGCCCAGCTTCAAAAACTGCGAATAGGCCAACAGGTCCTGCTCCGATGATACAGATATCCGTATTTATCATAGCTATTCTATATTTAAATTGTTATATATTGTATTCAAAATTCTTGTGAAAGCTTCGAAATCTTCGTCCGCTAGATTTTCCCAGGCCTTCATACGAATCTCCGTAACAATTGGCGTAAGCGATGCTACTTTCAATTTTCCTTCTTCTGTCAAATGGAGGTATAGACTCCGACGGTCTGTTTCGTCAGTGATCCGCTCAGCCAGATTCTTTTTAAGAAGGATATCTACGATCCGTGTCAGTGTGGGCTGGTCTTTTCCGCAGCGCTTGGCCAGTTCTTTTTGTGAAAGTTGATCTGTTTCGTATAAAGCCTTTAAAACGGTCCATTGGTCTACAGTAATATCAAATCCTTTCTCGGCAAAAGAAGATTGGGCGAACTGTTTTACTTTCTTGGCTGTTTGGTCCAAGATGAAGGAGTAGCGGTCAAATTTTTCGTTTAGCATACAAATATTTAGTACAACAAATATATTTAAAATATTTAGTGTGACAAGTAATTTGAATGCAATAAAAAAGGGCGTTCATTCGAACGCCCTTTTTTATTTTATCGATATCAGCTATTAAGGTCTTACGACTTCAGCTTTTTTAGCAGTATTACCTTCTGCCAAATGCTTTCCTTTACGTAAGTCATATACTGAAGGTGCAGCTAAGATAATAGATGAATATGTACCTACGATAACACCGATTAAGATCGCGAATGAGAATCCACGGATAACTTCACCACCAAAGATAAACAATACAGCAAGAACAAACACGATTGTCAATGAGGTAATAATTGTTCTACTTAATGTCGAGTTGATCGCATGGTTTACGACATCGCCAAGATCTTCATTATGTGCATTTGGTTTCGATACGAATTCACGTAAACGGTCAAATACAACCACTGTATCATTCACCGAGTAAGCAATTACGGTTAATATTGCTGCTACAAAGTGTTGGTCAATATCAAGTGAGAATGGTACGATACCATCCAAGATAGAGAATAATCCCAATAAAATGATCGCATCGTGAATTGTTGCAATAGCTGCTCCAACTGAATATTCCCATTTATGGAAACGGATCAAGATGTAAGCTGCAACAATGATGATAGAGAAAATTGCTGAGCTGGTTGCTCTAGATTTGATATCGGTAGCGATACTTGGTCCAACTTTTTGAGACGAAAGAATCTCATGTTTATTAGAAGCATCTACTTTCGATAGACCTTGGTTTAATTTGTCCAATACTTCTTTATCAGCAGTGTCCGAAGTTTCTTCAATATGGTAAGTTGTTGTAATACGCAATTGATTGGCTGCACCGAATACTTTTACCTCTGTTGTTTTCTTGAAGATATCGTCCAAGTTTGTACGTACAGCTTCTAAGTCCACAGGTTTATCATAGCGAACAGTATAAGTACGTCCACCTTGGAAATCCACGCCTAAACTGAATCCTTTTGTGAAAATTGATGCAGCAGAAATTAACACAGCAACGATTGAAATCGCGTAAAAGATTTTACGTTTCTGCACGAATTTGAAGTTTGCGTTATGCAAAGTGTTTGCAGACCAAGGGAAAGAGACTTTGATTTTGAAATCTTTCGCTAACATCCATTCAAAGATAACACGTGTAACTAAGATCGCAGTAAACAATGAAGTAATAATACCCACCATTAACGTTGTTGCGAAACCTAAGATCGGACCACTACCAAATAAAAATAGGATAATACCAATTAAGAAGGTTGTGATCTGCGAATCCAGGATGGAAGGTAAAGCATGTTTGTAACCATCGGCAACAGCCTGACGGATCGATTTTCCTAAGCCCAGTTCTTCACGGATACGTTCATAAATCAAAACGTTTGCATCGACAGCAGTACCCATTGTCAATACGATACCGGCAATACCAGGTAGGGTCAGTACAGCATTTAAGGATGCCAATACCCCCATAATGATAAATACGTTTAACAATACCGCGATGTTTGCTACGATACCCGCCGTATTGTAGTAAGCGATCATAAAGATCATTACCACGATAATACCGATAACAGCAGAATTTACACCGGCATCGATGGCAGCCTGACCCAAAGTAGGACCCACAACAGCTTCTTCAACGATTTTAGCCGTTGTAGGAAGACGACCTGCCTTCAATACGTTCGCCAA
>NZ_DKSP01000244.1:27708-31316 GCF_002472745.1 Sphingobacterium sp. UBA7253
ATACGTTCGCCAAATCTTTGGTATCTTCTACCGTAAAGGATCCAGAGATTGATGAGCTACCATTTGGAATTTCACCGTTTACAGAAGGAGCAGAATAAACTACATTATCAAGAACGATAGCAATCGCATCTCTGTTTTGAGCTGCTTTTGCTGTAATTTTCTTCCATTGATGAGCACCTTCACTGTTCATTTGCATACCAACCACAGGTTGATTTTTCTCATCAAAGTTTGCTGTTGCGTCAGTGATCACATCACCCGTCAATACAGCACCATTGTCCTGTCCAGACCCTTTAATGGCGTATAATGATAGTTGCTCAGGTGTTTTTTGCTCTGGTTTAACAGACCATAAAAGCTTTAAGTTTCCAGGAAGTATTGATTTCACCTCAGGACGTTGCAAGTAAGCATTTACTTTTGCCGTATCTTTTAATGAAGCAATACCGACCATTGAACCTGGCATAAGTGCCATTTGTTGGTTTTCGCCCATGTAAACAGCTGGACGTAATACTTCAAATAATGGATTTTTCTGACCTAGATTTACAGCAGCACTGTCTTTCTTAGCATCTTTTTTACCACCGGTTAGATTAGACAATAAATCATCTGATTTTTTGCTTGTATCTGCGGCAGTATTTGTTGTAGCAGCTGGAGCAGCTTTTAACGTTGATGCTAAAGTTTTGTCGATATTTTCCAGTATTGGATAAACTTCCTGGTTTGTATATGTTTCGTAGAATTCCAATTTAGCCGAACCTTGTAATAGGTTACGAACACGGCTTTCATCTTTCACACCAGGTAATTCGATCAAAATACGGTTTGTACCTTGTTGAATTTGAATGTTTGGAGATGCAACGCCAAATTTATCGATACGTGTACGAAGTACTTTGTATGAGTTTTGGATGGCATTGTCTGCTTCTTTTTGAAGGAATGATTCAACTTTGGAGTCTGAATCACCAGGTTTAATTAGAGCAGCGTTATCTTTTGTTGAAAAGAATGTCGAAAGTGGAGTTGTAGCACCGATGGATTTGTACTCTTCCATAAATAAAGCAACGACTGTTTTTGCACTCGTTTTGCTTTTTGCTACTGCTTGCTCCAACGCTTTGTTGAATTTCTCATCTTTTGGATTATTCGCCAAATTGCGGATCAATTCGTCCAATGAGATTTCCATGGTCACGTTCATACCACCTTTCAAATCCAATCCCAAAGCGAGTTCATTTGCTTTGGCTTCCCGATAGGTGTATTTTGCAAAACCTAAATTGTACACTACTTCACCGGCCATTGAGTCGAGGTAGCTTTTCTCTTTCGCCAAGTCTCCTTTGGCAAAATTCTCAGCATCTCGTTCCACATTGCGGGTCACCCAAGTAAATGATAGGGAGTATAGACACGCTAATGACACCACTATCACTAAAAGTTTAATCAGCCCTTTACCTTGCATCGTCTGTTATAATTGTATTAATTTTAATGTTAAATACTGTTTATGTAATTGATAATTAGTTCTCGTTTAATCACATTTTACCAAGAATGGCAAAGGTATAAAATTTTTGTAGAATGAAAAGTTTTATTTACGCCAATCAGGTCAACGGCATAAAAATAGGAGAATTGAAGAAAAAAAGAAATATTTATTGATTTTATTTATAAAAAAAGGCCCTGCTCAACATAGAGAAGGACCTTTTATACTGTTTAGTTGTTTTATATTATCTCAATGTGTATTTGATACCAAACGAGAATGTTGACGCATGGAAATCACTTCCATGGTTTAATTGCCAATCTGGCTTCCAGTCAGCGTGAAATCCAATTGGTGCTGAAGGAATTTTAAATTCCAAGCCTAATTGTGGTCTTAAGCTTATCGCTGTATAATTATCTCCAATATCAAAGAAAGTAGCCTGTGCACCAATACCTGCATACCATCCTAATCCAGCTGCTCCACGGAAAGGTCTAGCATGTTGCCAGTCAGCTCCTATTGCTACAACATGGTCGTCAAACATCACCTGTGCTTGACCGTTGTTAGCTCCTCCGATTGATTGTTTATATTGAACACCCCAAAGATCAGCGTGCTTAGTGCCATCAAACACAACACCAATTGCTGCACGTTGAGGAGACTGAGCTTTCGCTTCCTGTGCGCCAAATGCTAATGCTGCGACGGCAGCTAATGAGAGTAATGTCTTTTTCATAATTATCTTATCTTTATATTTTCATTAATTAAAATAACTTTTCGTGTTACCAAAAGCAAATAGCCTGCCAAAAAATGATAAAGGCTGGGACGTACCCTAGATGAATGCTTAATTCATAACGTTTCTAATTTGTCTTCCGATTGTAATTTGTATCTTTTATTTTTTATTATTGCTTATTTTTCTTAAATTTGCCTGGCAAATAGAAAACCCAATACATATTTGCCATGCAATTAGATCCACAAAAATTCGTAGCAGAAGGTCTCACTTACGACGACGTCTTATTAATTCCAGCTTATTCTGAAATTTTACCCCGTGACGTTGATACGAGCACTTCGCTAACAAAAAAAATCAAATTAAATATTCCATTGGTTTCTGCAGCAATGGATACGGTAACCGGTGCTGATTTGGCGATTGCGATTGCTCAAGCTGGCGGTATTGGTATGTTACATAAGAACATGACGATTGCAGAACAAGCTGCTGAAGTACGCAAAGTAAAACGTTCGGAGAGCGGTATGATTCAGGATCCAGTAACGTTATTGGCAACAGCAACTGTGGGTGATGCCTTCAATATTATGAAGGAGCACAAAATCGGTGGAATTCCTGTTGTGAACGAAAAAGGCCAATTGGTTGGTATTGTAACGAATCGTGATCTTCGTTTCCAAAAAGATATGAGTCGTCCAATCAACGAATTGATGACTAAGGAAAATCTTGTTGTTGCTCCCGAAGGAACGGATTTGGTGAAAGCGGAAGAGATTCTTCAAAACGAAAAAATCGAAAAACTTCCTGTCGTTAATGAAGAAGGTATTTTGAAAGGCTTGATTACCTTTAAAGATATCCAAAAATATAAACATTATCCCAATGCTGCCAAAGATAGCCATGGCCGTTTATTGGTTGGTGCGGCAGTAGGTGTTACACCAGATACCCTTGATCGCGTTGAGGCTTTGGTGAAAGCAGGTGTGGATGTGGTTACAATCGATACGGCACACGGGCATTCTAAAGGTGTAATCGATAAGTTGAAATTGGTGAAATCGCAGTTTCCTGAGCTACAGGTAATCGTTGGAAATATTGCGACCGGTGCAGCAGCAACAGCTTTGGCTGAAGCAGGTGCAGATGCCGTAAAAGTAGGTATCGGACCGGGCTCAATTTGTACAACCCGTATTATTGCTGGTGTTGGTGTTCCTCAGCTTTATGCTGTATATGAAGTTGCCAAAGCACTTAAAGGAACTGGCGTGCCTTTGATCGCAGATGGTGGTATCAAACAAACTGGTGATATTGCAAAAGCAATTGCAGCCGGAGCAAGCACAATTATGGCTGGCTCTTTATTCGCCGGTGTGGAAGAAGCTCCAGGTGAAACAATTATCTATGAGGGACGTAAGTTTAAATCTTACCGCGGTATGGGCTCAATCGAAGCCATGGAAAAAGGATCTAAAGATCGTTATTTCCAAG
>NZ_DKSP01000244.1:31433-31928 GCF_002472745.1 Sphingobacterium sp. UBA7253
CTAAAGATCGTTATTTCCAAGACGTAGAAGATGATATCAAAAAATTGGTTCCTGAAGGTATTGTTGGGCGTGTTCCTTACAAAGGTACATTAGCTGAGGTCGTTTATCAATATATTGGCGGATTACGCGCTTCTATGGGATACTGTGGTGCTGCAACAATTGAAAAATTACAGGAAGCACAATTTGTCCGCATTACAGGAGCAGGGTTGAGAGAGTCCCATCCACATAATATTTCCATTACGAAGGAAGCACCAAATTATAACAGCAGAGGCTAGATGTTGCTTGGATGATATAAAAACCGATAATCTTGATTATCGGTTTTTTTTGTGTAAAAATATTAGCAAGATAGCCCCAGTGATCAATAGGAAATTTGTACTTTTATACCCTATTCTCAGGTTTTAAAATTTAAGGAGTTAATTTGGATTATTTAGCGGGTTTAAACCCTTCACAACGAGGAGCCGTAGAGCAAACAGAAGGTCCTGTGATGATTGTTGC
>NZ_DKSP01000244.1:32097-33103 GCF_002472745.1 Sphingobacterium sp. UBA7253
GCACACTTGATTCGAAAAGGTGTTGATCCATTCAATATCTTGGTATTAACATTTACCAACAAGGCTGCCAAAGAGATGCGCGCACGTATCGTTTCTGTTGTTGGAAGCGAAGCGAAAAATATTTGGATGGGAACATTCCACTCGGTATTCGCAAAGATACTCCGTGTCGAAGCAGAATTGATCGGTTATCCCAGAAACTTTACCATCTACGATACGGACGATACCAAAAGTTTGTTGCGTGCCATTTTAAAGGAAATGAATCTCGATGATAAGCTGTATAATGTCAATCATGTGTATGGACGTATCTCACAGGCAAAAAACAACTTGATCTCACCGCAGGAATATAATAAGAATGAAGCCATACTGGCCGAAGATATTTCCAATGGTCGTGGTCAATTGGGGCAGATTTATATGACCTATGCACAACGCTGTTACCGTGCTGGAGCAATGGATTTTGATGACCTCTTGTTTAAAACAAATGTCTTGTTAAACAAGCATCCAGAGGTATTGCATAAATATCAGCATCAATTTCGCTATCTGATGGTCGATGAGTACCAGGATACCAACTTCTCCCAATACCTTATTGTCAAACGCCTGGCAGCAGTCAACGAAAATATCTGCGTGGTTGGGGATGATGCACAATCGATCTATGCATTTCGTGGTGCAAATATTCAGAATATCCTGAATTTCCAAAAGGATTATCCTGATGTGAAGATCTTTAAACTGGAGCAGAATTATCGATCGACTAAGATGATCGTAAATGCGGCCAATTCGGTGATTGCGAATAATCAGAATCAATTGGAAAAAAATGTTTTCTCGGATAATGAAGAGGGCGAAAAGATCAAGGTTTCACGTGCTTTCTCTGACAATGAGGAAGGTAAGATCGTTGCTGACCAGATTATCGAAGAGAAATCGTTAAAAGGACTTAATTATAAAGATTTTGCTATTCTGTATCGTACCAACGCCCAATCCAGGGCAATGGAGGAGGCCTTCGCAAAATTAATAT
>NZ_DKSP01000244.1:33225-53678 GCF_002472745.1 Sphingobacterium sp. UBA7253
TGCGCAAAATTAATATCCCCTATAAAATATACGGTGGTACTTCTTTCTATCAACGGAAAGAAATTAAAGATCTGATCGCGTATTTCAGACTCACCTTCAACCCAAATGATGAGGAAGCACTAAAGCGTGTTATCAATTATCCACGTAGAGGGATAGGGGATACGACGATAGAGAAGATCATGATCGCTGCAGATCAGAATCAATACCGTATATGGGATGTTGTTGCAAATGCAGCCCAGTTTCTAGACGGACGCAGTGCAACTTCTGTCGGTGGTTTTGCACAGATGATACAGAGTTTTCAGGCTCTTGCCAAAAACAATAACGCATTTGATACGGCAATGCATATTGCGCAGCACTGTGGTATTCTGAAAGAATTGTATGAAGACAAATCGGTAGAGGGGCTGGCGCGTTACGAAAATATCCAGGAACTCCTCAATGGTATCAAGGAATTTTCGGAACGGGAAGATATCGAAGAGCGTGGACTTGATGTCTATATGCAGGATATCGCCCTGTTGACAAACGACGATAATGATAAAGATCCAAATGCTGATACTGTATCATTGATGACCATCCACTCTTCCAAAGGATTGGAATTTCCGATTGTTTTCATTGTAGGCTTAGAAGAAAACCTATTTCCTTCCCAGTTGTCGTTGAATTCCAGGTCGGAATTGGAAGAGGAACGAAGACTTTTTTATGTCGCTGTTACGAGAGCTGAAAAAAAATTACTACTTTCGTATGCTACTTCGCGATATCGTTGGGGAACGCTGAATAACTGCGAACCCAGTCGCTTCTTGGATGAATTGAATCCGGCATGTCTTGCATTGGATTTTAAACCACGACAAACTTCTGCCTCAGCCGGAAGTTTTCAAGGCGAACGAATTGCATGGCAACAAAAGGATAGTGATGATACGTTTTCTAAACCTAAGCCTAAGCCGATGGTTAAAACGACATCAATACTACCGAAAGCCCACAAACCTACTGCGGGTTTTGCTCCTTCAGATACATCAAATCTTCAAGTCGGCATGGAAGTTGAACATGAACGTTTTGGATTTGGGAAAGTTGTTAATCTCGAAGGAAACAAAGGAGATATAAAAGCAACTATTTTCTTTAAAGAGTTGGGACAGAAACAATTGTTGCTTAAATTTGCAAAACTTAGAATAATTCAATAATAAAATACCAAAACGGCATCTTGATCGTTTAATTAGGTACTTATATTAGCTATATGAACTTTGACTACAACAGCACTAGACCAAAATTGATCCTTGCAGAATATGGTCGCAATGTGCAAAATATGGTAGATTACATCTGTACTTTACCCACAAAGGAAGAAAGAAATAAACATGCGCAGATTGTAATCGATATGATGGGGGTATTGAACCCACATTTGAGAGACGTGTCTGATTTTAAACATAAACTGTGGGATCACCTACAGATTATCTCTGATTTTAAATTGGATATTGACTCACCTTATCCAATTGCTACAGCGAAAAGTGTGAAACACGAAGTTGAGCATTTGGGCTATCCGCAGCATTCCATTAGATTCAAGCACTATGGTTTTACCGTAGAGAAAATGATTGAAAAGGCTTTATTGGCTAATGACGAGGCTAAAAGAGAGCAGATGGTTATCGGTATCGCCAATTTTATGAAAATGGCTTACCTGACCTGGAATAAGGATTCTGTTTCGGACGAGTTGATCATCCAGGATCTCAAAGAGTTGTCAGGTTATCAATTGACCTTACCAGAAGGTACTGTATTGACCAAACTTGACTTTAAAACTCCGCCTCCGGGAAATCGCGTTAAAGGTCCGGCTAACAGTAACTCAGGCGGAAATAATAACAATAACAATAATAATAATTCCGGTCACCAGTCGAAAGGTGGAGGCAAGCCTCGTATGACAAGTAACAACAACAATAATACGAAGCGCAATAACTACGGAAGCAATAATAACAGCTACAGTAGGGATAATAATAACAACAGCTACGGTAGGGACAACAATAACAACAATAACAGAAACAGAAAGCCGCAGGGTAATTATAATAATAAACGAGGCTAGTTCTTAAAGATTTTGTTTAAAGAAGCAGGCAATTGCGAAGTGATTAACAGATTTCTTTACAATTGCCTTCTTTTTTTAAGAATCGCGCTGTTTTATAAAAAAACAAGGTTCTTTGGTCTCCGATCCCGGTATGTTAGGCGGAAGGCTAAATATCCCAAGGCTAATACAAGAACCGGGATAAGATACTAAGAAGATATCACTTATATATAAATGAACGCATTTGAAATAATCGGTGGAAAACCGTTAAAGGGAGAGATTATTCCTCAAGGAGCAAAAAATGAGGCCTTACAGATTCTTTCTGCAGTTTTACTGACAGAAGAACCTATGACCATCAGTAATATCCCAGATATTAAGGATGTCAATAAGTTGATCGATCTATTGGCTGCTTTAGGTGTTAAAATTGATCGCATAGATAAGGACACATACGTTTTTGAAGCTAAAGATATAAATATAGACTATTTCCAGTCACCTGAATTTAAAGAAAAAGGTGGTGGATTGCGTGGCTCTATCATGATTGTCGGTCCTTTGTTGGCTCGATTCGGAAAAGCCGCTATTCCGAAACCGGGGGGTGATAAAATCGGCCGTAGACGATTAGATACACACTTTTTGGGTTTTGAAAAATTGGGTGCTAAGTTTGTGTACGATGCGACTACCCATTTTTTTAACGTTGATGCAACGGAGTTAAAAGGAAGTTATATCCTTTTGGACGAAGCTTCTGTAACGGGTACGGCGAATATCGTGATGGCTGCTGTATTGGCAAAAGGGACAACAACGATATACAACGCTGCTTGTGAGCCGTATTTACAACAACTATGTAAGATGTTGAATCGCATGGGGGCTAAAATATCCGGTATTGGATCTAATTTGTTGACCATCGAAGGAGTAGAGCGTCTGGGGGGAACTTCACACCGCATGTTGCCTGATATGATTGAAATAGGTTCTTTCATCGGACTTGCAGCAATGACAGGTTCAGAAATCACCATTAAAGATGTCTGTTTCGAAGAACTTGGCGTTATTCCATCTGTATTTTCGCGCTTAGGCATCAAGTTTGAATTACGTGGTGATGATATTTTTATTCCGGCGCAAGAATCGTATGAAATCGATACATTTATCGATGGATCTATCCTGACAATTTCAGATGCACCTTGGCCAGGTTTTACGCCCGATCTATTAAGTATAGTACTTGTTGTGGCGACTCAGGCAAAAGGAAACGTATTGATCCACCAAAAAATGTTCGAGAGCCGTTTGTTCTTCGTCGACAAATTGATCGATATGGGGGCGCAGATTATCTTGTGCGATCCGCACCGCGCAACCGTTATTGGACTGAATAAATCACACCACCTGAGAGGTATTGAGATGACTTCGCCAGATATTCGTGCCGGGGTGTCTTTATTGATTGCAGCGCTATCTGCCAAAGGAAAATCTGTGATCCACAATATCGAACAGATTGAACGTGGCTATCAAGATATCGAAGAACGCTTGCGTAAATTAGGAGCAGATATTAAACGTATCGATGCCGAACCAAAAGGTCATTAATTAATGCGAATAGCCTATGTGCTAGCGTAAGATAAAAGAAGCTCCGGATATAAATTCTGGGGCTTTTTTTGTGATATCTGCATCAAATAAGGTAAATTTGTCTATACTACATTTAAACAACTATAGATATGAAAAAATATCTAAAAAAGTACGCCTTAATTTTCCCATTATTAGGCATAGTACTTCTTTTTCACAATTGTCAATCCTCTACACCCAAAGAGGTTAAACTACATGAAGAATCAAATACAACAACGGATATCCGCTCTTCTAAACGGATCAATGCTGCGGTAATCGTACAAAAAGTTACTTTTCCCAATATGCCTTTTGCTGAACTAATCAGGTTGATGAATCTGACCAAAGATAGTTCACCTGCTGCATTGTGGAAGGCAATATCCACGCTACCCCAGGCGGAACAAATGAAGAAAGATAGCTTTGATATTGAAAATCCCCTGCAGCGTATGGAGCTGATGCTTGCCCCTTTACGTAAGATGGAAATTAAATTTGATCAACAACAAGCGAAATCTGATGCTGCGGGCCTGACGTACCGCCTGGAAAATTATGTGAATTATAGCAAAGGTTCAGGCGAGGCTTTTTTAGCAAATAGTGGCAACGAGACTATCAATGTAGGACTGAACTATCCAGAAGGGAAACTTAATGGATTGGCGAAAGTGCAGATACGAATAAATCCCAAAGAGTATATGATCGATAAGACCGGAAAAACAAAAGTAATTGCCGGAATTACCTGTCAGCAGGCCATTTACAATAAAATTGATGCAATGGATAAAACGCTCCCTAAATTTGTCGTTTGGAAGAGCCCACGGATCCCGAAGGGAATCAATCTGCTGCACCCCTATGTGTTTGATGAAAACGAAGGGATTCTTGAAATTGATGCCTATCTCAATGAAGATGAAAATTCCCTATTGCGCTTTACAACCACAGCTGTCGTCGAAAAGCAATTTGAACCCAAAGAATTTGAGGTTACAAAAGCCCATGCTAAACTTGACGCGGCCAAAGATCAAAACAGCATCGAAAAAAATGTACTTGATGTCGTGTTTCATTAGAAAACACCATAAAAAAGGAGTTGATCACATGATCAACTCCTTTTTTATTTGGGATATATGTAAAAGTTTACATTAAAGGAGCAGGTGCTTCTTCTTCAAATAAAGGGAATTCCTTGATAATGTTATACCATGTGATAACCTTTTTAATATCCGAAGAATAAACACGTGATTCATCATGGCCAGGAGCTACTTCACGGAAGAAATCTCTTAATGTTGCGCCATCAGATTTTGTATCTGGCAGAGCGATGCCTTTCTCTTTGATTGTTTCAAAAATATTCAATAGACGAATTTCTTCTTCTTCACCATAGATGGTGATATCTTCCAAAGTCGCCATTTTTGTAGAAGATAAACTTACTACCGTTTTAATTTTTGCCTGATCAAGGGTTTCTAAAATAAAACCACCTTTATTTTGTCCAACCAATTTGAACAATCCTGGTTTACCAGTTACGGATACTAATGCTCTTAAATTCATTTTAATACTATTTAAATCTCCAAGAATTAATCTTCGATAACTTCAATTGATAAAATACGGTCACCTTGTCTGATATCGTCAACAATGTCTACGTTTTCGATAACTTTTCCAAAACAAGTATGGTTACGATCTAAGTGAGCAGTGTTGTTACGGCTATGACAGATGAAAAATTGAGAACCACCAGTATTACGGCCTGCATGAGCCATAGACAATACACCTCTATCGTGGTATTGGTTTTCGCCTGTTAATTCACAGTCAATTTTATAACCAGGGCCACCCGTTCCAGGGATTCCTGCAGCTCCTTCACGTGAATTTGGACATCCACCTTGGATAACGAAATCAGGGATTACACGGTGAAATGCCAATCCATCATAATATCCTGATTTAGCAAGTTTGATAAAATTGGCTACTGTATTTGGAGCATCAGCTGTGTAGAACTCCACAGTCATGTCGCCTTTTTCTGTTTTAATAATCGCTTTACTCATATTCAAAAATTTTTATGAAATACAAAGATAACGTTTCAGAGTGAAATGTGAAGTAAATCCCGATTGCCAATTTTTTTTAATTGATAGATTGTGTATTTCTCAGGATATTAAGTAACAGTATTTTTGTATATTTATGTACGCTAGCCAATTATAATTAACTGTAGATGTCAAATCCGTACAAACTAGTCATTCGGGAGTGGGCAGAGGCCGATCGTCCGAGAGAGAAACTATTGAGCCAGGGCCGTAGGGCGCTTACCGACGCCGAATTACTGGCTATTTTAATCGGGTCTGGTTCCAAAAATGAAAGTGCTGTTGAATTATGCCGGCGCATATTGGCCGATGTCAATAACAACCTGCAGACGCTTTCGATGATGGAGGTTTCAGAACTGAGCATGTATAAAGGGATAGGCGAGGCAAAAGCTATCGCTATTCTTGCCGCATTGGAGCTCGCACGCCGGAAAAACGACCTGCCCGTAGAACAGCGTAAGCTCGTAAATAGCAGCCGCTTCGTTTACAACTTTATGAAACCCATACTTCAGGATCTGCCCCATGAAGAGTTTTGGACGCTGTATCTCAATACGGGGTATAAAATATTAGACAAACAACTGATCGGACGCGGCGGTAATGATTTTACGCCAGTTGATGTCAGGATTATATTACGATCTGCACTTAGCCTTAAAGCACATGCAATTATATTAGTTCATAACCATCCCTCGGGCACCTTGTATCCAAGCAATGCTGACAAAATTCTGACGCAAAAAATTGTTGAAGCCTCTAAAATTATGGATATTAGAGTTGCCGATCATTTAATCTTTACCGATAACGGATATTATAGTTTTAAAGATGAAGGTATAATCGACTAGTTACAGCAATTCTTATTATGAACAAAAACAGTATTGATAGATTCACGGACAGGGTTGTCGATTACGAGAAATTTAGACCATGTTACCCAAAAGAGATTATTCAGGTGCTTAAAGAACAAATAGGGCTGGATAAAAAATGGTTGGTTGCCGATATCGGTAGTGGTACAGGGCTATCTACGCAACTTTTTCTCGAAAATGGGAATGACGTTTTTGCTGTTGAACCCAATCGGGAAATGCGTGAATCTTTACTGCATCATTTTAAAACCTATCGGAATTTAATCGCGCTGAATGCGACTGCCGAAGATACATCTATTGAGTCTGGATGCGTAGATCTCATTTTTGCAGGGCAATCGTTTCATTGGTTTGACCGGGAAGCATGTAAGAGGGAGTTCGCTCGCATTCTCACAGAAAATGGACGTATTGTACTGGTCTGGAACCAGCGTGATCCCGGCGATGCTTTTCAACAGGAGTACGAAGATTTTCTGCTCAGTCATATACCAAGTTATCAATCTGTCAGTCACAAAAATATCAGTGATGATGATCTCAAACAATTTTTTGGATCACGTTCAATGACCAAGGTAACCTTACCAAATCAACAGATATTGGACCTTCGGTCGTTTTTGGGAAGAGTACGTTCATCATCTTATTTTCCCAAAGAGCAGGCTGAAAACAAAACGCTCTATGACGATCTCCGTACACTTTTCGATAAGTACGCAATCTCTGAGCGTATCGTATTCAAGTATATAACCGAAATTTATATCAGTTAACTAAGAAATGGGAATTTGCAAAGCTTCTTTCGTTGCATTTTTTCTCTTCCAGTCGAAAACTCTTCGTATAGGCGAAGAATGAAAAGGGAAGATTAAGATGAATAACGTTAGGATTACCCCGATAATAAATAGCCCGGAGTAGGCGTCGCGTATGGATAGTAGCGAGGCTTGGACTTGGACCGATTTCATTATATTTCCTCTTTGTAGCACCAAGCTATTTGTTCGATCGATTATACCAGCAAGATTATTGGCATTAAGGATCTGTAGGTGGTAATACCAATTAGTAATGATGTTTGACCAGACTACAGGCACCAAAAATGAACGTGTAAGAATCAAAAATACTAAGCCAGAGAGGTAATATTTGCTGGGAATATTACCGGCCATATATACGCCTATTCCAATGTAGGAAGTGATCACGCCCATTCCTCTTAATGTCAAAGGGAGATAGAACAAAGCCGTGTTTGTTTGTTGGTCGATAATCCTTGCAAAGAAAAAGCAAGATAGGGCATAACACGCTGCGGAGAATGCCAAAATGAACTTGCATTTTTTTGTTATTTTGAAATAAATATAAGCGATTACTGCGCCGATCATATAACCAGGAATTACATAGGTATTTATTTCGGCGACTTCCAAGGGGTTTGTACCAAGCGTAATTCCCAAAAGGGAGGAGTACAGCGAGGTCGAGCTATAAAAAATGCCGAAAATAAAAATTGTTCCAATGGAGATAGGCAGAATCCGTGTTGAAAAGGCTTCAAAATTTAAGAGTGATTTTCGGATTAGTACACTTCTATTTATAAAAAGTATAAAAAAACAGAGCGATGCGATTCCGGTGACCAAAATAAACCTGGAATGAAACCAATTTTGTGTCAGACCATATGTGCTGAAATAGGCAAAATTCAATAATGAAATACAAAGTAAAATACTTCCAAACCAGTCATATTGATAAAGAGGTACCTTTTTAAAATCTGACGATTTCATAAAGATGATGCAGATTAACAACGCTACTGCAAGTAGTATATTTTGAAATAAAAAGACAGTTTCCCAATAGAAACGCGTTGCAAATAGAACAGATACATAACTTGCCAAGGCAGGAATGATCATTGTCATGGGGTAGTAGACTGCATATAATTGATATCGTTCTCCACGTGGCATGAGAAAAGGGATCATTTCCCCAATGATAGCCATCGTGACAATAATCTTGGCACTCCCAATAAAAAATGTGGCCATACAGATGTTGACACCATTATTAGCATGTTCCAAAACCGCATTGGAAGCGAGGATAATGAAGATAGATACAATTAATATCGTCTTTTTGGAAAATAATTTCAACAACCTAAATACCAGTGGTATGGCACATACCATTCCCGCATAATAACAATATGTAGCCATACTCAGATCTGCGGTGATACCGGCGTATCCATTCATGACATACGTGTTAATGGATGTTGGGATTCCATTATTGAACGAAAATAAAATATTGAGTACAAACAGAAAGAACAATTCCCAACCTGAACTCAACCAATCTCTGAATATACGATCTTTCATGATTATTTAATACGTATGATAGCATTCATACCTACGCGAAGCATGGCGAGATCTTTTGGGGTATTGGATGCTGTAAAATTAATTCTAACCGGAATGCGCTGTTGTACCTTAACAAAGTTCCCCGTAGAATTGTCAACCGGAACAGCAGAATACTTAGATCCTGTTGCTTCGGATATGGCGGCTACTTCACCTTCAAATGTCTTCCCGGCCAATGCATCAATTTCAATGTTGACTTTTGCCCCGAGGGCAATATTTTTTAGTTGACTTTCGGTATAATTTGCGGTAATCCATTTCTGCTCATCACGTACAATATTGACCAATGGCGTACCGTTTTGCACCAATTGGCCCTCTTCTATCGTCCGCCGTCCCAATACACCGTCGTACGGTGCAGTGATAACCGTATACGAAAGGTTTAACTTGGCTAGATCAATCGCAGATTCGGCCTTTAGTAAGGAGGCATCATTGATTGACAGCTTCTGTTCAGACTCATGTGTGTTAAGTTTCGATACACGCTCTTGCGCCAAAAGTGCCTTATATTTGGCTAACATGGCCTCATAATCTGCTTTTACCTGATCGAATTGATATTGCGTTACTGCTTCATCTTTCACGAGACTCTGGTAACGCCTATAATTCAATTCCATATTATCTAGCCGGGCTCTCATCTCATCGATATTGGCATTTGCTATCGCAGTACTGTTGCCGGCAATGGCAATTCCAGATTGCGATATTGTTTTACTTGCTTTGGCATCGGCAAGAGTGGCTTGTGCATTTTGTAATAAAATTCTGTACTCAGCATCATCAATAATGACGAGTGTATCGCCTTTGTGAACTTTTTGATGCTCATCAAATCGAATTGTTTTGATATAACCGCTGATACGCGAATTTATAGGGGTAATATGGGCATCTACCTGGGCATCATCTGTATAAACAGATTCGTTGATGTGGAAAAAGACTAAGATACCCCAGATAATTGTAACCACAATGACGACTGCAGATAGGATGTTGATGATCCATATCTTCCGCCTTCGTTTTATTTCTTTCTCACTTAATGTTGAATTGCTCATGACTCAATTACTTATCTTCTTTTTTTCTGAAAATCAAGGCTCCCGATACGATTGCTTATCAATAATTGCGGTCAATTTTTCGAGAGTTTCTGTAATTTCCAATACTTTTTTTTCTGATATCTCCTGCAGGATCACACGGTAGAGGTCTTGCTGGACAGGATCTAATAATGTCCTATATTCGTCTCCCTTTACCGTTAATTCGATTAAATTATTTCGTCTGTCATTGGGATCGCTGACGCGTCTAACCAGATCCCGTTTACAAAGATTATCGATCAGCGGAGTGACACTTGCTTTGTTCTTCTGTATTGCTGTGGCTATATCTTGCTGATTCATTTGCTCCTTCTTCCACAGTGCTGCCAATACTTGTAACATTTCATAGGTGATATCCAATTGCTGTTCCTTTATTTTCTGGATATAGTATTGTTTTAAGCTCGTTCGCAAAGCAATGATACTATCCACTAAGGGTTTTACTGGATTCATGGATTCGTTTTTCATAGCACAAAGTTAAACATAAAACAGTTAAATATCAAACTAATTTATTTTAGTTAAAAATGTGTTAAAGATGAGTGCTTTAGAGAGAGATGGCATTTTATTTGGAAGCACTTAAACGAAAGGAAAAAAAGATATGTTAAGAGTTGAATTAATCTTCTTTAGACGTTGCCTACTGCCATTGCTGATTTTAGGAGGTGGGATAAGTGTTGTAAGGGCACAGCAAATGCATGCTTTTAATAACTTAGAAACCGATTATCATTTTGTATATCGGTGGGTAGATCCATTCTTCCCTTTAAGCCCACAGGTCGATGTGATGACCTTGGACGTTGCGCCGATCGATAAAGAGCCCGAGCAGCAGGAGAAAATAAAAACGTCAACGGGAAAACAGCGTTTTAACGGCAGGGTGAGTGAGCGCGTATATGAAGGTTCGGAAGTAATCGTGAGCCCTGGAGAATCGGTTGGCAATATAACCTACAGCTCCACTAGCTCCGCCACCCGGTATCGTGTTGCCATTGATCGACGCAGTAATGAGCACTACCATGGAAAGCCTGTATTTATAGATGCGAAGGGGGTAAAATATGTAATTGATTCGAAATTTAGAAAACAAGTTGTCGAATAATTCCTTGGCTAGGTTAAAAATTTGTTAAAATTATTTTTTCAGGTAATTAAATCGAAATACGGCATTTGTATTGTACTTTTATTTACAATTATTTAAATAACAATTGAGTTATGAGAGCAATAAATCGTTTCAAAAAAATCACAGCTGCATTAGCTTTGATCGCTGCAGTGGGATTGGGACAATCCTATGCACAAACGGCTCCTAAAAAAATGGAAAAAGAAGCCAAAAAGTCTGAACAAAAAGCAAAAGAAGTAAAGACTAAAGCCAACGAGGCCGAAACGAAAACGAAGGCAGTGCCGGTGAAAGCTACTGCGAAGAAGGAAGCTGCAGTCAAGGAAAAGTCAGCGCAGACGAAAAAGGTGGCTGATACAAAAACAGCGCCAGCAGCACCAGTGGAAGCGAAGGAAAAAGCCGTGAAAAAAGAAAGTGCTAAAGCTGAAAAACAAGCCGCTGCTGTGAAAAAGGATGCCGTAGCTACAGCTGATAAACCAAAAAGTGAAAAATATAATGAACATACAGTTTATCTCGGTCCAAAAGGTGGCAAATATTATATCAACGGAAATGGTAATAAAACGTACATTTCTGACAAAAAGTAAAGAGCAGCTGAAAACGAATTATATCAAAAAAGGGGACATCGATCGATGTCCCCTTTTTTGATTTCAATAGTTTAGCGTAGCAAATTCATTAAATAGCTTTTGTTGAGATAAAAGACATCTAAACTTCCGCCGTCATCCAGAATACTGTTGCTAATCTCCTTTTTATGTTGCTGTAAGGTCTGAATTTTATCTTCGACCGTGTTAGGGCTGATTAATCGGACTGCGGTGACCGTCTTTTGTTGCCCCATGCGATAGATCCTATCGATCGCCTGTTGTTCAACAGCAGGATTCCACCAGGGGTCTACCAGGTACACGACATCGGCTGCGGTAAGATTAAGTCCGGTACCACCGGCTTTTAGACTAACCAGAAAAACGGGGATATCCTTGTCGGATTGAAAATCACTAACCAATTTACCTCGATTTTTGGATTGGCCTGTGAGCATTAACGCGCGAATACCCTGTTTATCCAAAGCCTCTTTAATCAGGTTGAGCATACTGACAAACTGTGAAAACACGATCATTTTGTGCTGGTCTTTTTTATGCTGAATTTGCTCGATAAGCATTTCAATTTTGGCAGAGTCCGCAGCGCTAGTCAGATCCTCATTTTGGAGCAGTTTGCTTGAATTACATATCTGTCGCAATTTTGTTAGACCTTTTAGGACATGCATGGGGCTTTTCTTGATTTCATCGCCATCTTTGGCAGAGATAAAATCTCGAAACTCTTTTTCATAAAGATCATAAATTCGCCGTTGGGCAGTTTTCATCTCACAGTAAAGGACCAGTTCATTTTTTGTAGGAAGATCACGTAATACATCCTGTTTTGTTCTACGGAGAATGAAAGGCTTTATTTTCTCTTTCAGCATTTTTTTTCTCTTGCGGTCATGGAAAGCATCAATAGGAGTCGTATAGACATCTTTGAAATATTTTTTGCTTCCTAGTAGACCCGGCACAATAAAGGAAAGCTGGGCATAAAGATCCATCGTATTATTCTCGATAGGAGTTCCTGTTAAAATAATGCGATTTCTTGATTTTAATAAATTTACCGTTTTGTATCGCTGGGAATCCGGGTTTTTGATTTGCTGCGATTCGTCCAATATGACATAATTGAAGGTTATTTTTTTTAGCGTATTAATATCCGTCAGCAGGTTGTGATAAGAAACTAAAACAAGGTCATATTGTTCAAACTGCATCCCTTTTTCTATTCTATTTGGACCATCTAAAACCAACGTTTGGAAAGATGGAAGGAATTGCTGGATTTCATGCCGCCAATTAAAAATTAAGGTCGTGGGAAGTACAAGTAATGTTGGTGCAGATTGTCCCTTTGCTTTTTGAGTAGCCAGAAAGGCTAATATTTGGATCGTTTTGCCAAGTCCCATGTCATCGGCAAGACAGCCACCAAAATTAAGCCCATCCAAGAAATGCAGCCATTGTAGCCCTTGTTGCTGATAAGGGCGTAAGTTTCCGACAAAAGTTGGTGGTATCTGGACCTCGGATAGCGAAGAAAAATTAGCGAGCTGCTTTCTCAACGTGCTGAGCTCCGCCAACACGATAGGGTCTAGCTCCGCCTGATCAAATAGTTGATCGATTTCATTGAATTTGTATTTTGGAATTTCAATGAAATCATCAGCTATCGATTCTGCTGCATTAAAATAGGCTTCAAATTTATCGAGCCACTGTTGCGGTAAAATGCCCTGGGTGCCGTCATCCAAGGTGATGAATTGCGAGCGGTTCCGTACTGCCTTTTCAAGTTTTTTTAGGGAGACACTTTTGGGGCCAAATTTGACCTGTATATTGGCGTTGAACCAATTTTGTCCACTGAGGACCTCCACATGTATTTTTCCCTTAAAACGGCTTAATTTATTTCCACGTAACGTATTAAATCCGATGATCTGTATACCCTGATGTTGCCACTCCTCAAAAGCATCCAGAAACCAGTTACTGTCCAGAAAGTATTTGCGATGCAAATAAAAATGCTGAAAGCTTCCTTCATCCATTTGCTCCTGAAAATAGGGATGCTGCTTCAGTAACAGGGAAATAACTTTTGTTTCAGCTTCACGTTTCCGATCGACCAAAAATTGTGTACCCTTGCTGTCTGTACCAAATATATTCCGCTTACTTAAAATAGGAATTTCGACCTCACCATAACGCATGACAGGAATAAGGTTGACAAAATCTTCCGATTCTTCGAGAAACAAAAGTGGCTGCATGTCCTGATAATACAGATTTTCCTTCAACTGTGGCTTGCTTGCTTTGGGAATATCTTTAAAATTTAACTCCACGGAATGTGCTATCTGTTCCAAAAACAACCTGTTGAATTCTTCGAACTTACGCTGATGGATCAACAATTGCTCACCTTTGTTGCCAAACAAACGGATCAACTTGAGGTGAAACCTATTTTCAATCAGAAAAAGCTGATTTTTGATGAGAATGAAATGGTCCAAAAGAACGACTAAATCCTGTAAATTGTAGGCTATCGTATGAATATGAATTTCTCCTTGAATGGTATAAAACGCACCTTTTTTTGAAATAAAGAGCTTAATATCACCTTTGTTTAGGTTAAATTGAACAGTCGATAAGGTGGAGGCTGTTATATTGTCGGATTTTTCATAGTCATGCAGATAAAAATCGAGGTGTAATGGGTTTTTTGCAACCGCCTTCAGACTGGAGCTGATTTCGATATCCTGTAGTACAGCTTGAGAAAATTGGTAAACAGCGGTGTAAAATTGCATTTCCTCAATCGAGCTGCTTTGCCAGATACGTGACTGGCTCTCACTGGCGGAAATCGGGTTTTTAGGTAGGCCGGATTTCGTCATTGGAGCTTGGCACAGGAGTATTTGTAGATTTTTGTAATACCGGTTGCGCGTTAACACCACAAAATGCTGCTGCTTTTCGGCTGTCGTCTTGGCCTTTGGGGCAAGAGATTCCTCCACTAGATCAAAGTCATCAATGGAGGTTAGCTGTTTGTCTTTTAATAGAAACTCCAGCT
This sequence comes from Sphingobacterium sp. UBA7253, assembly GCF_002472745.1. NCBI lineage: Bacteria > Pseudomonadati > Bacteroidota > Sphingobacteriia > Sphingobacteriales > Sphingobacteriaceae > Sphingobacterium > Sphingobacterium sp. UBA7253. The sequence goes on from NZ_DKSP01000244.1 coordinate 47,765, forward strand.
TCCCTGCTTTGATCTGGGCTGAAAAATAGTTTTCTAAAGACGATTCCTTTTCCAGTCCATATTGTGCCGCAACCTTCTTGAGTAGATGCTGATAGCGGTTGTGATCAAAAAATGCCAGCCAATTCTCCTGTGTAAATAGTTTACCTAAAGCCGCCTTTTGATGACGGCAGAATCCTGTTTGTGGACAATTGCAAAAGACGGCTGTTGTGGGCAACGTATGGATGATCATCACTTCAAAATCGGTATAATTCTCCAGTACCTGAAAAGTTGCCTGATTGACCTCCATTTCCATCGCATTGACCTGAAAATGGGCCAGTGTCAGGTCCATCCAAGGAAAATAAGAATAACGGCTCACCTTGGTGAAATCGATATCGGTCAATGTATACTGATGGAAGTCCATAATGCTTGGTTAAAAATTAAAACTCATTCCGCCATAATAATTACGTAAAGGGGCAGGATTAAAATACCGTCCTCCAAAGGCATTGATATCGTTTCCAAGACTATATTTTTCATTGAGTAGATTGTCGGCCCCAACAAAAAATCTAATTTTATGCTGTGAACAGACAGATTTGCTCCAGGATAATTTGCCTTGTAAAAGATGATACCGTTTGGCATAAACAGTGTTTGCGTCATCCAGTGGTATTGCTGCTGTTAAATTGGAAAGAAGATCCAACTGGAATTCATCCGGGAAAAGTATATTCAACGAATTTACCCATACCGTTTTAGGAACCGCAGGAAGTTTATTGTTCTTATAGTTTTTGTCGCCTACCTGATAGGTTTTGAAACTGTAGTCATTGAGGGAAAAATTACTGGTCAGCTGTAGGCTACGGACCGTACCGGTTGTTTGAGGCCTGATCAAATACATGAATAGCGATGCTTCCAATCCCTTTTGGTTTATTTTACCCGCATTTTGAAAATATTCAGCACCATTATCCCGTACCTGTCGGATGATGGCATTGTTCATTTGATAAGTGTAGGCCGCTGCATCTAAAATAATCCGGCGATTCCACAAATGCCAACGAAGCCCAAATTCATGGTTTGTACCTGTTTCTGGTTTCAGCATCGTATTAATTGTATTGTCTGACGAACGGACTTCAGCAACAGTTGGTGCAGAGAAACCTTTAGAAATCGATGCTCTAAGTGCAAGCATTGGAGTGATCAAATAGGATAGTGCTGCTCGTGGCATCCATGTACTCCCGAAATCAATATTTTCTTTGTTTTCTTGTGCGACAGGATAACGTTGCTGGTAGCCAATTTTATTCTCATTTAATCCGAGCGACAGCTCTACCTGGAGACGCTCTAGCCATTCCAGTTGGGTGCGTGCAAAAAATGATTGCTGACTGTTTTCCAATTTGTCCTTGGCCTGAGGATCGGTAGCGACACCTTGGGCGTTGTCATAATTGTCAATAGCATACCAACCCTTTTGCGCTTCCAAGCCCAGTTGGACTTCATATTTTAAATCTTGGCTCAACAAATCCACATAAGATAAATACAGGCGCGTTCCTAAATTCTTTTCATCTCTTTTCTCGTAATTGGTGATGAAGGGATTTTTGATCTGATTGGATGAGCCAAATACACTGGCGAATAAGGTCATCTTAGAACTGAGATGCGTCTGGTTGCTCAGTCCACCAAAGAATGTTTTATCGTAGATTGCTGCTTTTTGTTCAGCAGCACCAGGATTTGGTCCGCCCTTAGGCCGGGCCTGCCTGCGGTCGCTCTCCATTTGTGCTGCGGTGAGCCCTCCCGGAGTTTGGTAACCGAGATCCGAATAGAAACCGGTGAATTTTAATTCGGATGTTTTTGCATATTGCCAATTGTAATTGAGTTGGATATTCTTTTTGTTTAAGGCTGAATTCTGGCGATAACCGTCACTTCTTGTCCAACTTTGATTGATAGCAAGTTGCTGAGTCTGGTTGATGGGTAATATTGCATTGAACTGTTCCTGGAAAAGACCGTAGGAGCCCCCCGTTAATTGGAGGTTGACTTCAGGTTTGTCAGATCGATCAAATCCTTTACTATAAAAGGAGAGTACACCGCCTGAATTGGCCCCATAGATCGATCCATCTGGACCTTTCAATACATTTATCTGCCCTATTGCGGATGGATCTATCAAGTTAAGGTAGGTGTTCCCGCCTGCGTCAGTAAAAGGAAAGTCGTCCAGATATATTTTGACATTGCGAACACCAAAAGGTGAACGGACCATACTCCCACGGAGTGCTAGCCGGTAACTCCCAGGGGAACGTTCTTCCATGCGTAAACCCGGCACCCTGTTCATTGCTGAAACAAAGGAGGGCGACTGCTGGGATTGGATCATTTGGCTGCTTAACACAGCCGCAGAAGATGTCAATCGCAATAGCGGTTGTTTATTGAAGTAGGCTTTAACTTCGACTTGTTCTAGCCGATTAGTCGTAGTATCCACTTCCTGCGCATATAATTTGCTACATAAACCAAGGGTAGCAAGTAGGTAATATCTTTTCATCGTTAAGGTTTGGTCGGCTTAGTCTGCAAATTCCTGACTGAAATAAATTTCAAAAATCTGCTTTTTCTTATTGTATTTTAGGCATTGAAAATTCGCATATACGGAGCTGGTCGGTACACAAAGACTGTTGGCCATGGCTTCTTTTGAGAATTTTTTGTTCAGACATCCCTGCTGCAAATCAAAGTTTTTGTTCGTCGAAATATCGGTCACATCAAAGGAATTGTCGTCAATCAGGTAATTTGAATTGTTTAATCGAATATAATCCTCTTGATCAATCAGTTCGGAAGCAACGAGATAATCGAGCGATCCAAAGCTGGATGAACAATCCAAATTTTGAAGGGTATTGACAACTTTTAACTCTTTATACAGTGTGTTGTATGTATTGCTTTTATGATCGAATAAGGTGATCTCGATGGGATGATTACCTTTGTTGTATACCGTATACCCAAGGTCACCGGGGCCATTTTCGAAGATATTCCCTTTCGCGATCGCTAAAACAGCCAAGTTAGGATGCCCAAGAAAATAATCTTTCTGGTCTGCACTTAGTGTTGTCGTTAACTTCTGGTGCAGTTTATCGAAGAGGCCGGCGTCGTTCATTTTCATTAACTGCTGCGCTTGTTCCTTTATTCTGTCTGCAAAACGCGGGCTATCGTAGCTCGAAGTATCCGATGGGAGTGGTGGTGATGCAGGAGGGACTACCTGTTCTTTCTTTTGTTCGTCATTTTTCGTTGTTTTTGACGTCTTTGTCTGATGACAGGAAACAAGAGCTGATAATAATACAATGTATAGAAAAAAGGTTTTTAAATTCATGATGAAATATCGTCAATGCCAATTCAGTCACTCTTCGTGAATAGAAAGAGCAACAACATCGGCTAATTTAGTTATTTTATGGCAAACAAAGCTGTCGCAATCTGGAATTAGAAAGCTTCATTCAGCCCCAAAAAGAAACCACGGGAACCATATTTTCCAAAGGCATAGTCCAGACATAGATTTGTGCGTGTTGCTTTGTTAAAGAGTACCCGTAATCCGGCACCACCCCCAGGTTGCCACCTTTCAAAAAGTTTGGTGCCCAGTTCGTCGCTGGCAGTCTGTAGGTTAAAAAAAGCAGCTCCGCTCAAAAAGCGATTCTTTAAAATTGGGAAGCGGTATTCTGTTTCGGCATAACCGAAAGAAATTCCTTTGAAATAACCAATGGTGTAACCGCGGCCGCTTCTGACGGCTACGTCTCTTCCCGTTCCGGGGAGATCAAAATAGGGGAGTGTACCACCGAGTTTATAGGAGCCCCAATACCAGAAGGCAAGTACATGAGCCGGGTCGGACTGAGATAAACTAAAGTATTTTCGAAAGTCGGTGGTAAGCTGTACAGCACTTTTGCTACTGCCCAACAGCGTTGTGTTCCATCGCACACCGATATCCGAATAGATACCCTTGTAAGGCCTATTGGGGTTGTCTCTTGTCATGTATTGCATATTGAGCAATAGTCCATTGGAATTATAACTGTCGGGCTCGAAGCCATGTTTTTCGGTGTAGATGGTATTGGGAGTAATGTTGCCATTGGGGCCGCTGCTGGTTATTTTTCGTCGTAAGTCAAACGCCAATCCGGCTCCAACAAATAGTCCGTCGGCGATACGTTTATAGACTTTTTCATTAAATGTAAACGCGTTATATTTTGCTCCGTATTTCTTATGGTCGGGGTTGGCAAGGATCTCTTCATCGGCATTGTTCCATTTTCCATGGGGAGTCATGCCCAAACCCGCATCTAAAGCGACCATTTTGACAAGTGCAAAAGCGCCCTGAAAATTTAGTTTATTGTTGGGGGTAAAGATATTATGGCTAATATAGAAGACCATGATGTTTTTTGTGGTGATTGAGGCGGATGTCGCTGCGATCGACATGGTCGTTGTTTTGGGGTCACCCAATACTTTCCCCGCGACAGCCTTGATTCCGATCTGACCACCAATGGTTGGGTTGTAGGCAATGTTGGGCATTAAGGTGATGGGAGAGCGTTTACTCGCATGTTCCTTTTTTCGTTTGGGATGGATTATTCTTCCGATTAGATCCGATATATCGTATTGACTGGCCAAGGCCGAGTCACGCTGATGTTTGTACTGTGCAAGAGAGTCTGTTTTTGCATCGGTTTGGGCAGCGAGCAGCGTAGGGATTGAAATTAAAAGTATTCCTAAAAAAGCATGTCGGAAGAAATCGTTAAAACGTAAAAGTTGATGCATACATTCGGGTCTATCTTAAAACTAAACGTCAAAAAAAATAAAATGTTTTCTCAAGTACTCGGAGCCTGTCTTTTTTTGATCTCTGAACAAATGCAAATGTGGTATTGTGTTGAAGAAGTTTATTTTTCTTGCGAAGCAGGAGAATTAAACTTGCAAATCACAGCAAATTTATCTTAGTTTGATTATTTAAACTAGGATATGATAGGACGCACTATATTTAATTATGGATTGACTTTGCTTTTATTGACAGGGGTAGCTCATGCGCAAGAACTGTATACCCCAAGAAATATTCAGCAAGCGATCGAGAAGGGAACCCGTACCAAAACGGGTCTACCAGGGAAAAACTATTGGCAGAATTTTGGTAAGTATGATGTGCGGGTGCAATTGGATCCGGCTACAAAGATGGTGAGTGGAACAGAGACTATTCTGTACACAAACAATAGTCCCGATACATTGAAACGCTTGGCTATCCGATTTGTGAACAATGTGCACAAACCTAATGCGGTACGTGCTGCATACGCTTCGGACGACTACCTGACTTCGGGCCTAAAGATTAAATCGTTTAAACTGAATGGTCAAGTTTACGACGTAAACAGCAAGGACTGGGGAACGGTGAAGTTAGGTGATTTTGGGCAGAAAATCCTTCCGGGAAGGACTGCAACATTGGACATTAGCTGGGAATATCCGTTATCTGTCGAAAGCGACCGTGAAGGGCTGTTGAATGCTTCCACCTTTTATTGTGCTTACGCTTATCCGCGTGTGTCTGTATACGACGATTATAATGGTTGGGATCTTCTGGAACATAATGGCCGACAAGAATTCTACAATGGTTTCAACGATTATCAATTTGAGATATCTGTTCCGAAGAACTTTGTTGTTTGGGCGACAGGTGAATTGACAAATGCGGCTGATGTACTGCAGAAACCTATTCTGGACCGTTTCGAAAAATCAAAAGTCAGCGATACGCCAATACATATCGCGACAGATGCCGAAATGAAAGCGGGGAAAGTGACAACACAAGAAGCCTGGAATAAGTGGAAATTTAAAGCAACCTATGTGCCTGATTTTTGTTTCAGTGTGAGTGATAATTATATCTGGGATGGCGGGAGTGTAGATTTGGGAAGTAAGCGCGTGAGTGTGCAGTCAAGCTATGTCGCTGGAACAGCAGATTTTGAACAATACATTGGTTGGCAGCAATATTGCATTG
>NZ_DKSP01000244.1:53794-56073 GCF_002472745.1 Sphingobacterium sp. UBA7253
CCAGATAATCTTGTGGATGCACGGCAAACAGCAGACCATGAAATTGCACATACCTATTTCCCTTTTTACATGGGTATCAATGAGACGCGATACGGTTATATGGATGAAGGCTGGGCTACTGCATTGGAATTCTGGATTGGAAATGCGGAGATTGGTGCCGAAAAAAATAAAGAACTTTTCAAAGATGCCCGTGTAAAGCGCTATATCTTTGACCCCTCTACCGAAGAAGACCAACCCTTGATTACCATGACCTCTCAGTTGAGTGGTTTAGGGTACGGCAACAATGCCTACATCAAGGCCGCATTGTCTTATATTGCGTTACGGGATTACCTGGGTGATGAACTGTTTAAAAAAGCACTACACCATTACATGGAGCTATGGCATGGAAAACATCCGACGCCTTGGGACTTCTTTTATAGCATCAATGCTGGAGCTGGGCAGAATTTAAACTGGTATTGGAAAAATTGGTATTTCACCAATAATTACATTGACCTTAAGGTGAATGGTTTTAAACAGCTTGCTGGTAAAAATACACTGACGATCACCAATATCGGGGGATTTGCAATTCCGTTTGATGTGTTGATTACCTATACGGATGGATCGGTGGAGACAAAACATCAAACTCCGTCAATTTGGCAACACAATGAAAAACAGGTAATCCTGACTTGGACTTCGACTAAAAAGGTGAAAAATATTACCTTGGACGGTGGCATTTTTATGGATTACACCGCCAAGGACAACAGCTGGGACGTTATTAAATAACCCGATCGATCGTGTCAGCCTTTATGTTTGAAAAGGTTGACACGATTGGTGACTGAATGCTGTTGAAGTCTGCCTACAACTAGGTGTCCATTCCTGTAAGCCTTACCCTGGGGCTGTAAGATTACAGCTGATCGATGCATCGAAATGTCAGATTAATTCGTGCACTGAACACCTTTTTTGTCGGTGGAAGCCGATGCAACCAATACGTTTGTGTAAGACCTTTCATCACCAATAAACTTCCATGGCCCAAGATGATGTCTATTTTTTCTTTGCTCGTTTTATGTTTAAAGGCAAACTTTCGTTCAGCACCAAAGCTTAAAGAAGCAATTGCTCCATTTTTTTTGAGGTCTTTTTCACCGTCACTGTGCCAGGCCATTCCTTCGTCGCCATTGTGATAAAGATTCAACAGGCAGGAATTATACGTCTCCTGTGTTTGTTGTTCGGCAATCTTTTTCAGTTCAAGAAGTTCCTTTGTCCAGGGAAGCGCCCTTTTAGTGGTGTTGGAATAGCTATATTCGAAAGCCTGGTCGCCATACCAAGCCACTTTTCGTTTGGTGACGATTTCGTTTCCAAAAATAATGGCACGGTCATTTACCCATTCGATCGAGTCCATGAGTCTGTCAAAATAGTGGTTTGCTTCCTGTGGAGGCAGTATTTTACCATAATAATTGACAGTTCCATCGTAAGGAAGTAGATTTCTATTGCCATCGAAGAGATTGTCGAAAAGTTCCATGTTATCGTATTGTGTGTATTTACTAAATTGCCGTATGTAAAGTCTCCCATCCGATCATCGCTGTTTTCCGCATTGGATCCCATCGGTAACCACCAAATATACCGCTGTTTTGTATAACACGATGACAGGGGATAAGGTAAGCTATCGGATTGCTTCCGACAGCTGTGCCGACAGCACGGGAAGCTTTGGGGTTTCCGATTTGAGAAGCGATAGCACCGTAAGTGCTTAAGTTACCCATAGGGATTTTTAATAAAGCTTCCCAGACTTTCAATTGAAAATCAGTGCCTTTTAAATGTAATTTTACCTGACGGATATCTTTATCTTGGGGATTTAATGCGCTGAGTGCATTCTCATGCATGCTGTTCCCCTGTTGTAGGTATGTTGCGTTCGGAAATCGTTGCTGAAGAGCGTCAAAAGCTGTTATGTTATCATCCGCGTAGGCAATATGACAAATACCTTTTGAGGTGGATGCAATTAGCATTGTGCCGAATAAGCTCTGATAATACGCGTAGGAAATCAATAAATTGGAGCCTTCATTTTTATATTCAGCGGGAGTCATCCCCTCAATGTTGATAAATAGTTCATGAAGTCTACTGCTGCTGGAAAGGCCAAGCTGGAATGTTGTTTCAGCAATGTTATTTTCCTTGAGCAATGATTTTGCATAATTTATACTTACGTACTGTAAGAATTTCTTGGGACTTGTACCTGCCCATGCGGTAAACATGCGTTGAAAATGAGCTTCACTCATGTAAACATGAGAAGCGATCTGACCCAATGTAGGTTG
>NZ_DKSP01000244.1:56122-58842 GCF_002472745.1 Sphingobacterium sp. UBA7253
CTTAAAGTTTTCCTGTAAGAAATGTATGGCCTTGGCGATACGTTGAAAATCTACTTCTTGTTGAATAGTCATGATTGTTCATTTAATTTATACAAAGTTGCTAATAAGAAGAAGTCTTTAAAATCCGATTTATGCTAAATTACATGTTGGATGAAGGAGATTTGTCCGAATGACCTAAGGATTTATCTGGTGCGACCAGATCACGGATCAGTTGTTTGAGTTCTTTTATTTCGGGGAATCGACCGGCTCTTTTTCGATCGAATATCTCCTTATCCGCTACCCGTACTGTATAACGGCCTGCAATTTCGCTGGGGACCAGCATCACTCCATGGATCTCATCGGTGAACGAACTCAGTACCTCCTGCGCCATATAGGCGGCGCGCAGCATCCAATTGCATTTTGGACAATATTCAATTTCAATAACAGGTTTTGTTGCCATGAGTTAAGTTCAAGTACGTTGTTTTGTTTCAAACAAATTTATCAATCCTAGCGCTGCAATCCTAACGCTTTTTGTCATGGAAATTTCGAGATTATTTCCGACTCAGCGGAGTACTGTATACAACAAGCCCATTCCATTGGCCTTTTTCTCGGTTAATGGAATGGGCTGGTATTGTTGGATATTCCTGATAGGTATGCTGGAGGCTTAACCGATTTTCAAAGAGGTCATGGTCAGTGATCCAGCCACTGAATTGTCGTTGAAGAGAAACAACTCATCATTTTTCTCCTGTAAACCCAAGGTATAGATTAAAGGGAGGTAATGTTCAGGAGTTGGAATTGCCAAGTCGAACTCTTTGCCCTGTTTTCTGAAATCTATGAGCGCCTGATGATTACCATTCTGAATAAATTTCTTCATTTTTTCATTGGCTATAGTAGCCCACTCATACGCATAGCCTGCCGTATCGAGTTTGTCCCAGGCGACCATCCGTAAGTTGTGCACCATATTGCCGCTACCGATAATGAGTACCCCCTTTTTTCTTAGCGCGTTTAATTGCTGTGCAATTTCATAATGGTATGCTGCAGATTGTGTGTAATCGATGCTCATTTGAATAATAGGCACGTCTGCATCAGGGTATAGATGTTTGACGACAGACCATGATCCATGGTCCAGCCCCCATTTGTCGTCGAGATGAACCTCTGTTTTGCTGACGATATGCTGTGTTTCTAAAGCGAGCGCCGGGCTGCCTGGAGCTGGGTATTGGACATCAAATAATGCCTGAGGAAAACCGCCAAAGTCATGAATGGTGGCGGGATGCTCCATCGCTGTGACAAATGTTCCACGTGTTTCCCAGTGTGCCGAGACAACAAGAATCGCCTTCGGTTTTTCGAAAGTTTGGCCAATTTTTTTGAATCCCCGGACAAATTCGTTGTCCTCTATGGCGTTCATGGGACTTCCATGTCCTAAAAATAAGACCGGAAATTTGTCCGTTGCCTCCAGTTCCTCGGAAAATTTATATAAAGAGTTTGCTTTATGAGCTACTCCAGCTAATGGTAATGTTGCCATAATTTTAATAAAATCCTTTCTACGCATTTGATATGATGTGGCTGCGTCAATTTTTATTACAAAGGTAGGGGATGGGCTTAGCTAGGCGGTATCATTATCCTGTCAATCTGTTGTACTATTCGGAAATCTGTTATACGCTATTCGGAAATAAGTTTTTGGATTTCATTTCTAAATTCCGAAGGCGTCATGCCTGCTTTCTTTTTGAAGACATTGGTAAAGTAGGCTTTATCTTGGTAACCGAGTTCAAAACCAATTTCCGAGATCGTTTTAGTCGTTGTCAACAGGAGGTTTTTTGCTTCAATAAGTTTCCGTGTTTCGATAATCTCAGAAACGCTTTGTTGTAATATGCTCTGACAAATTAAATTTAGGTTTCGTGTCGACATAAAAAGCTTCTCCGCGTAAAAATTAACGCCTTCAGGACGGCGGTAGTTCTCTTCCAGTATAGATAGAAAGCTTGTGAACGTTGTACTCTGATTTTTCAATTGCTGTTGGCTGTCTGGAAATTGCCTTTTTCGTTCAGATTCAATCATAGTAAAGATGGTGCTCAATAGCTGCTTGATAACCGCATAATCTACGCTAGTTTGTAAGCATTCCTGTTGCATTAGCTCACACAAGACTATCAATCTCCCGAAGCAGTTGGGGCTGGCGAAGGTCAATGTCGCATTTTCATGAAAGTGGGCGTAGAGCTGGAAAGTCGTTTCGGGGATAAATTCACTTTTAAATCGAATGACCCAAAATTCAATGTTATTATTATGCAAAAGAGGTTTGACGCGGTGGGTTTTGCCCTGAGTGACAAAACTTATAAATGGAGCGGTGTAGGTTTTTGTTTTAAAATCGATAAAATGTTCGAGCTTTCCTGCCACACCAATAATCAATTCCTCGAAATCATGTTGATGTATTTCGTTTTTGGATTGTTGTATGCGCAGTGCCTCATCGGCGTCAACTTTGTAAATTTTGAAAAGTCCGTTCAAAATAAGGAAGATTTTAATTTGCTATTTACGAATATACGGTTTCAGTTACATATTGTTTGTCAAAGACCATTTGGCTTTTCATATTGCTATTTTCGCTTGTTTCAGCGGCAGTTTTGACAAAAGGGGAGGTCTGTTGTTACCCCGCTTAGGCTCAAATTGTATACTGATTTGTAATTAACAGCATTATAACACCGTTTTAACAGGGGGTTAATAGAGGTTATACCCCCGCTAACCCCCTGTTAACCCCC
>NZ_DKSP01000245.1:0-302 GCF_002472745.1 Sphingobacterium sp. UBA7253
GAAAGAACCTTCAGTTCGCTTCCATTGCTGTGGGTGCCTGCGAAATCATGAAGGTTTTTATTGACATCGGAATAGAAACAATATACTTGACAAATATGAATCGGAGGTAGACGAATATGAATCGCCTTTTTAATTTCTCCCTTTTAATTTTTACTTTCATCTTGTTAAATATCAAGCATATCCTAATATACAGCCGCCCCTGTCATTTAAAGGCCGAATGCGAATATGAAACTTGATATTAAGCAGACAATATCAAGCAAATGAAGTATAAAATTCTACTAACAACCGTATATCTATTACTC
>NZ_DKSP01000245.1:456-48310 GCF_002472745.1 Sphingobacterium sp. UBA7253
TTACTCGCTGTAATGACATTGTTTGCCAACATGGCAAATCCAATGAGCCCCCATAGTATAACAGGACAGCTTGTTCCTGCCGCAAAGCTGAAAGTCACCAATGAGCGTATTGACATTCATCTTTTGGCAGACACTGCTGATTATAATTCGGACTATCGCAGTCACTTCAGCATTGTCTATAACATCCATGCAGAAGAGGCTATCGAATTGCCACTGGTATTTCTCGCTTTAAATATGGACGGATTAGATCGCATCCTTGTCAATCAGAAAGAAATTGAAGGAAAAAAAATGGATCAGCCCGGTTCAAAATTTCCCTTTTTACGTTTAAAGGATGGCTATTATGAAATCAGCTACGACAGCGATGAATGGAAAAGTATTTCGCTGAATGATGCATTTCATTTTACCGCTAAGCTTCACAAAGGTGATAACAGCATTCAGGTTCAATACAGCGCTTATATGGGCTATGACCGACGGGATATTCGGACCAGATACCAAATTGACTACCTCCTATTCCCTTCCAGGTACTGGTCGTCTTTTGGCCCGATTGAACTGTATCTGCACCTCGACGGGAAGATGGATGTACTTACACAGGATCTGGGAACAGCCAAATTACAAACAGATTCCATTGTTCACTGGAGAATTGATCAGGTAGAAAAGAAAGAGAGTTTTCATATTGAAGTTGGCTTAAAAACCTCCATGTTAGCACAAGCAATTCTTTGGGTACATCCCGAGCTGCTCGCCCTGATCGGGTCAATATGCCTGCTATGCCTGCATATCCGCTGTATTTATCTAAAATACAAAACTGGCCGATACCGCTATGCACTCCTACTTGGAAATCTAATCATTCCAAGCTCTTTCTACTTCTTCATCTGGTTTTGGTCCAGTCTGGCCAACTATCTTGTCAATGGAGTCTTTGACGAAAAGTCCCGCGGTTTTATCCTGTTGGTCATCTTTACCTTACCCCTGATCTACCTCGTCTATGATTTGGTTTTGTTTATTATCGATAGAAGCATTCGCGCTAAATTGAACAGGTAGAAAACCGGCTGCTATTTTTTATAGGTCAGCTTGTTTTCAATCATACGGTTGTTATATTGCTGGATAAAAGCTTTCATCTTGGTCTCCATCGTATCCAATACCGCTGGATGTTGTTTTAACAGATCCTGTTTCATCAAGCGGTCCTTCTTAAGATCATAAAATGAAGTCACTTTCAGTCCATCATAAGACATCATATAATCTTTATAGTAGAGATTATAGCTCCCTGAGTTATTATTAAGCACAAAATTATCCTTACCCGGTTTGAAGGCATCTGAACCAAATGCGAAATAAGGCTCATCATAGTGCAGATAATTCAAAATAGTAGGCATAATATCTATTTGCTGTACCAGTTTATCCGCTTTGCCAACTAGATTATCACCGGGTGCATAAAATATTATAGGGATTTGGAAGCCCCCTGCTGCCGTTTGATATTCCGGCAGGTAGCTTACAGTAGCGTGGTCTGCACAGATAACAAATACGGTATTCTTGTACCAGGGCATTTTCGATGCTGTTGCAAAAAATTCACGCAGCGCATTATCGGTATATCCAATGGGTTCCTGTACCGGCAAAGGTCCTTTAGGAAATTTCCCCTGATACTTTTCAGGTACCTTAAATGGGTGATGCGAAGATAAAGAGAAGAAACTAGCGAAAAATGGCTGATGAAATGTGTTGACCTTATTCGCTACAAATTGCAAAAACGGTTCATCCCAGATTCCCCATATACCATCAAAGTCAGCGTCATTGTTATATTCGTTTTTACCAAAATAATGCTGGATACCCGCCAGTTTCATATAAGCGGAGAAGCCCATGCTGCCATTGGGTGCTCCGTGGAAAAAAGCCGTCTCATATCCCTTTTCCCCTAAAAGCTTCGCTAAGCTTGTGGTTTCATTTCCAGAATATATCGAAAGCACAAAAGGCTCACCAATGGAAGGAATGCCGGTAATGACTGATGGTAAAGCATCAATTGATTTACGGCCATTGGCATAAGTATCTGTAAATGTGTAAGCATTGCGGATTAATGAATCCAAAAAAGGCGTATAACCTTTGTATTTTCCACCTTGGATATCTTTATTCAACTCACCAAAATGTTCTTTTGCAAAACTCTCTAAAATCAGAACGACGACATTTTTCTTCGCAAAGGGCTGGTCTGATTGCGGTACATGAATAGGATTGTATAACTGTTCAAGCTCTTGTTCGGAATAATAATGGACAGGTTTAAGATTAACAGCCTTCAATGTTTTCAATATACTAAATGGCGTATTCAGCACAATATTCATTTCTTCCGGTGTCTCCACATAATCACCCGCATTGCTCAATGTAATGGGACGGGTACTATGGGCCCAACCGCCACGCACACCACCTATGAAAAGAAAAGCAGTCAGTAAAAATAAAGGCAATTGGATCAAAAATGACTTCCAGCTATATTTCGTAGTCCTTTCAATCTGAATAAGCTTATACGATTTAATCAAACCATACACAACCAGTACCAACACTATAATGAGATACCAATAATCCAAACAGAAATCAAAAGCCAGCTTCATCAGGTTGGATTCATTGGAAAATTGGTCAATTACCGTTCCTGTCGTCCTTTTTAGGGTAAATGGATAGTAGGCAAAATCAATCAGATTTAACGCTATACCAATTGAATTGGTCACGACAAAGATCCATTTTGCAACTTTTTGATAGATTTTATTCGATTTAAACGGACCTGGAACAGTCAGCATCACAATATAAAGAATATTAAAATACAGTAGGGCTACAATGTCGAATCGTATACCACCCGCAAACATCACCAAGAGCTTACCTGCATCGACATGAGGAAATAAGGAAGCATTGACGCCATAAAACCCCAATCGCAATAACGCATAGATGACTAAAAGAAAGATAAAACGAATTGCGACAGCAAAATAAGGTGCAAATACTCCTCTTAATTTCATAGCTCTAATATTTTAAAAATTCACGATATACGTCTTGATAATACGCTTTGCCAATATTCAATAAGCTGTCTGTTTTGCCAGCAGGATATTCCTTGTTGGATCTGTAATTGATAATTCTGCCTACATTATCGAAAGAAACCGCCTGTTGTGGGGTAATCACACCAAAGGCATCCTTCGAATTGTAAAATGCAATTTGAGGCGTCGTCGGATTAAAAAGATCCCGGCTCCAATGATAACGATCTGTAGGGAGTTTCAGTTGTGTCAATAAGGTAGTCGCCAAATCCGTTTGATTGCCGATTCTATTGAATATTTTCCCACGATATTCAGGTTTGATCACATCACCGAAAAAGATCAGCGGAATATGAAAGCGATTGGGGTGAAATAGCTCCCATTTTTCTGAAGGAAGGCGATGTCCATGATCAGCCACAATTACGAAAAGGGTATTTTTATACCAAGCTTCCTTTTTAGCTTTATTGATAAAATCAAAAACAGCTGAATCCGTATAGTTTGCCGTACTTCGGAATTTATCCGCATTGGTAGCATTGCCAAATTTATAGCCGTGTTTTAACTCAAATGGTTCGTGATTAATTAAGGTAAAGATCGTCGAAAAGAAAGGTTGTTTTTCTTTTTTAAAATCCTTGATCATCTGATTAAAGACCACATGGTCATATACACCCCATGAGGCACGTTCTGCATCCAATCCAAAATTGGCGTTATCCACCACCCTAGACATCCCATGCGTCAGCATATACGATTTAAAATTGTAAAACTCGCTCTGACCACCATGATAAAATGATGTTTCATAGCCGGCATGATCGAACTCCTGTCCAATGGCAGGCATATTTTCATGTTTGTCGATATACTTGATAATACTCTCGGGTCCTTGTGCCGGAAAACCGCTCAAAACCGCTACCATGCCCTTATCGGATCGATCAGCAGCAGAATAAATATGGTCAAACAAAATACCGCCTTTAATCAATTCTTCCATGTGTGGCGTAATTCCCTTTTCCCCGCCAAGAGACTGAATGAGATCGCCGACAAAACTTTCCAACATAATAATAACGACATTCGGACGAGTCGTTGACAATACCTCAACGGCAGAATCAGGTTGGCTTTGAAAGGCAGGTCGTAGCTTGTCCTGAATATCCTTCTGATCCGCGTAATAATTATAGGGGTTTTTTAGCTTGGTACTTTCGGCAAAGAAATCCCGTAAAAAAGACCATTGGGTATTAACCGCTGCATGATTATAAAACGTTTCCTCGGAATAATAGGCTTTACTAGGGTTTAGTGTCGCTCTCCCATAACCACCGCGAATAAACGTGAAAAGTACAAAGACTCCGATTGCCAGTTTGAAAAAATTACCTACAGGAGATTTGATATTGAAAAAAGAGACTTTTTTAAACATCCAGCGGTACAGAAAATAACCACAGAATATACCGATCAACATCCCAACGATGGGGAGAAACACCGGCGTGGACTCAGCCGAAGCTACGGCTCCCGAAGGTGAGGCAAAAAATGCATCGATGGCACGTTTAGAAATTTTGTCACCCCATTCCCGGTAGATGTTAACATTGATAAAGCTTGTCACAAAGAACAATACCAGGACAATAATGGTATAGATATCCAGGATCAGCCGTTTGGGTTTCAGTTTTGGGAAAAAACTTAACATGCAATACACAAGAAACGGCAGCGCACATATATAGGAAACAGCAGAAAAATCCAGGTTCAAACCGTGGTAATAAATTCTGAAAATCTCCGTAAAATTCGAAAAACCTATTTTCTCAAAAAAAGCAGTAACAAAAATCAATCTATCTATAAAACAGATAATTAACCAGAACAGAAAATACTGTGTTAAAGCTCTAAGCTCATTAGCAAATCGTTGCATCCCTTCGTGTAAAAATAAAACAGGCAAATTTACATTAATTTACATGAAATACGGGCTAATTACTTAGTAATATGAAGAAAAGATTAAAAAAGTATAAATCCTGCGTTATGCTTTACACCACTTCAATAACCACCTCTTCTGCTTAGGAGGATCTTCAATAAACTTATTGCTTAGCCTTTATTCATAACTTCTTTTTGTTTGAGAACAAGATCAATGGATTACTAAGGAAAATAACATAGAATTCCTTACTTTTGTGTTCCTTAAAAGTTTGAATACAAAAATTTAAAATGAGCATAGCGAAAACTTACAATCCAAAAGAAGCTGAAGAAAAATGGTACAGCTATTGGAAAGCGAATGGATTTTTCCGTTCCACCCCGGACGAACGTGAACCTTACACGATTGTGATGCCTCCTCCGAATGTCACGGGAGTATTGCACATGGGGCATATGCTGAATAATACCATTCAAGACGTTTTGATTCGCCGCGCACGTATGCAGGGAAAAAACGCTTGTTGGGTACCGGGGACCGATCACGCCTCCATTGCCACTGAAGCTAAGGTCGTCGCTATGTTGAAAGAACAGGGAATTGACAAACGATCTTTATCGCGTGAAGATTTCTTAAAACATGCTTGGGAATGGAAGGAAAAATACGGTGGTATTATTCTAAAACAACTCGAAAAACTTGGCGCTTCCTGTGACTGGGATCGTACACGTTTTACCATGGATCCGGAGCTATATCAATCTGTTATCCGCGTATTCGTCGATCTTTATCATAAAGGATTGATTTATCGTGGTTACCGCATGGTCAACTGGGATCCTGAAGCAAAAACAAATATCTCAGACGAAGAGGTTATTTATAAAGAGAAAAACGGCAAATTATACCACCTGAAATATCAGGTTGAGGGAACAGATCAATATATTGTTGTGGCGACTACCCGTCCTGAAACCATCTTTGGTGACACAGCCGTGTGTATCAATCCCAATGATGAGCGCTACACCTGGTTAAAAGGAAAGCAAGTCATTGTGCCGATCGTTGGTAGAAAAGTGAACATCATTGAAGATGAATATGTCGATTTGGAGTTTGGTACAGGATGCCTTAAAGTTACTCCAGCGCATGATGTGAATGACTACGCACTAGGTAAAAAGCACAACCTGGAATTTGTCGACATCTTTACCGACGAAGCAAAACTAAACGACAATGGCCTGCATTACGCCGGTATGGATCGTTTTAAAGTCCGCAAGGAAATCGAGAAAGAGCTGGAGGAAAAAGGATTATTGGAGCAAGTTGAAAACTATACCAATAATGTTGGAACTTCAGAGCGAACAGGTGCTGTTATTGAGCCTAAAATCTCTAATCAGTGGTTCCTTAAAATGGAAGACTTGGCAAAACCTGCATTAGATAACGTCATGGACGATACCATTAAATTTCATCCGACGAAATTCAAAAATATTTACCGCAATTGGATGGAGAATGTTACCGACTGGAATATCTCAAGACAATTGTGGTGGGGGCACCAAATACCGGCTTATTTCTATGGCGATGGAAACGAAGACTTTGTGGTTGCACAAACGGTTGAAGAAGCCCTTGTTTTAGCGCAGGAAAAATCAGGTAATACAACGCTTCAATTGACCGATCTACGTCAAGATGAGGATGTGCTTGATACCTGGTTTTCAGCTTGGCTATGGCCAATTTCGGTTTTCAATGGCATCAACGAACCGGAAAATGCAGAAATCAACTACTATTACCCTACGCAAGATTTAGTCACTGCCCCAGACATCATTTTCTTTTGGGTAGCACGTATGATCGTTTCAGGATATGAATTCCGCGGACAATTGCCTTTTGAAAATGTTTATTTCACGGGTATTGTACGCGACAAACTGGGCCGTAAAATGTCTAAATCACTGGGCAACTCTCCTGATCCGATTGATTTAATGAATGAATATGGTGCAGATGCTACGCGGATGGGAATGTTATTGACTGCTCCAGCAGGTAATGACCTTCCTTTTGATGTAGAACTTTGTGTACAGGGCCGTAATTTTGCCAATAAGATCTGGAATGCATTCCGCTTGGTTAAAGGCTGGGAAATTACAGCTACTCCAGCTTCGGATTCAGATAAGATTTCGGCATCTTGGTTTGAAGCAAGGTTAAATCAAGCCTTGGTCGATATCGAAGAAAACTTCAAACACTATCGTTTATCAGATGCATTGATGACAACCTACAAATTGGTATGGGATGACTTCTGTGCCTGGTACCTTGAATTAGTGAAACCGGCTTATGGCTCCCCTATTTCTAGCGAAACCTTAGCAACAGTAAAATCTTTTTTCCAACGTATACTCACTTTAGTACATCCTTTCATGCCTTTCCTAACAGAAGAATTGTGGCATGACGAACTGTTCGGTGTGAAAGACGAGAAAGATTGCATTATCGTAGCCCCTTATCCTACAGCGAATGATTTTGATGAGCAGCTTATAAAAGATTTCGCTATCGCTCAACAGATTATTTCGGAAGTTCGGAATATTCGCAATTCTAAAGGTATCTCCCCTAAAGTTGCTTTACCATTAGCGATCAATCAACAATCGGACGTCAACCTGGAGCAATATATTGATATCATCACCAAGATTGCAAACTTGGAAGGCGTAACTTTTGTTTCTGAGAAAGTAGCTGGTGCCGCAAGTTTCCTTGCTGGCAAAGACGAATGTTATGTTACGTTGGAAAATAATATTGATGCGGATGCTGAACGTGAGCGTATCGAGAAAGAATTGGAATACCTAAAAGGCTTCCTTGTATCTGTAGACAAAAAGCTTTCCAATGAACGGTTTGTGCAAAATGCTAAACCTGAAATTGTTGAAAACGAAAAAAGTAAAAAGGCTGATGCCGAAGCGAAGATTAAAATTCTTCAAGAAAGCTTAACAGCATTAGGTTAACAGTTACGCTATAAATCTCGAAAAGTCCCGTGCAATGCACGGGACTTTTTTATGTTTAACGAGCGATCAAATTCGGTGATCATTCGGTGCTTGTTCGGTACTTCTTCGGAGCTCGTTCGGTGCTTCTTCGGTGCTTCTTCGGTTGCCAGCGAATAAGCTCCGTTAAATATCCGAAGTATATCCGATAAAAAAACGTATTAAGAGCGAATTTGATTGACAATTGTACCCCACGAAGAGCACGAGCTTTCACGAAAGAGCCCAACAGACGACTCAAGTAAATTTTGATCCGTCATGCACAGGCAATATATAGGACAAGGATATACGATAAAAACTTTTGAAACAAGAAGCAAAGCGCTTTGCCCTATTCCAAAATAACCCTACAGTTTATAATTAACCAAAGATCAACCATGCTGATAACTTTATATAAATTCCTGTAAAAAAATGAATAACTTTATAGGAGCGAACTTAAATTATATCATTATGGGATTCAAAGAGACATTTCAGATTAACGGTGAAAACCTTTTACAAAAGATCAAAGAAATCATTGCTGAGGGCAATGTGAGCAAAATCAGCATTTCGGACAAACATGGCAAAGAAATCATGAGCTTTCCAGTAACTGTTGGTGCCATAGGCTTGATCTTAGCACCTGTTTTTGCTGCAATCGGTGCTGTAGCCGCATTGCTTACAGAATGTACGATCACCGTAGAACGAAATACAAACAAGGAAGAAAAAGACAAAGAAGATAACAGCACTGATCCCCCTACAACGATAACCGTAAAATAATCAATTTAAAATTGACCGTTATGAAGATCTTTAAAAATATACTTTGTATTTTATTTGCCTTGCTATTCATCAATGCAGGGCTGGATAAACTTTTTCATTATATGCCTACGCCACCAATGGATATGGACATGAAAAAAGTATTTGAGGCTTTTGCCACGATCAAATGGCTAATGCCACTGGTTGGAATCATCGAACTCTTGGGCGGTTTATTGTTTATTTTCCCAAAAACGAGAACACTGGGTGCACTGGTCATCTTCCCCATACTCATTGGTATTTTTACCCACAACATGATTTTTTACAGCCAAATGGGACTAATTATTTGGGCTGTACTTTTCATTATTTGGCTATGGGTGGTATTCGAAAACTGGGGCAAGTATAAAAAACTGATGGAATAATTGCTTATATTCTTCTCCAAACGAATATCGAGCAGGATAATGCATCTATTAAATACCTATTACTTTGACAAATTGATAGGTATTTAATGTTTTTATTAACATAAAATTAAAAAACAAAAAACTTTGTACGACTAGAATGGTTTGGTCAATTATTTGATGTGTTTTTAGAACATTCCCACGATAAAATGATTTTATACAAGGGAAATGAAGAGCTGTCTAATATTTGCTAGCAAGTATAGTACATAAATTAAACTTGCATTTACACGCAAATTTACCTTAGTTTGCTGAAATCGTGGCGATATACGTTATATATCTGAAAACTTAGCAAACTTTTTTCCGTTTTAATTTTTATTAATAGATACTTAAATCAAATTATACGTTGAACAGATTTACCCGAATTGCTTTCAAAACAATATTGTGGATTATTGGAGTAATAATTGCGCTGGCTATTTTAATCGTATTTTTAATCAGAATACCCTCCGTTCAGAATTATATTGCTGGAAAAGTAACACACTATGTGGAAGGTAAGATCGGTACCCCCGTTAAAATTGGCTACATTAATATTGATTTCCCTAAAAAACTGGTTTTAGAGGACATCTATTTAGCTGACCAAAGCAAGGATACCTTAGTAGCAGGAAAAAGCATAGCTGTCGATATCAACATGCTAAAACTTCTGAAAAATACCGTTGAAATTCAAAGCATTGAAGCAGAAGGAATCACCGCAAAAATCCGCCGTACATTGCCGGACAGTTCATTCAACTTTGATTATATTGTTAAAGCTTTCGCTTCTCAAAAGGAAAGCAAACCGACTGCAGACAGCAGTTCAGCCCTTCTATTTAACCTTGATAAGGTCAAATTTGATAAATTTCATATTGTCTATGCCGATGATGTTATTGGAACGAGTGCTGATGTTTACCTGAACAGCCTAAATACCAACGTCAAGAAGTTCGACCTCACAAAAAACATGGCTTTCAATCTGCCCAAAGTGAAGATAGATGGTCTGAGTGCCACAGTGAAACAATGGCGACCAGTTGTTGATGGCACGGCACCCACGGTCAAAGATTTTGGCATTACAGATAAAACGGCACAAGTAACCACCTTGCTTCCCGATGTCGGTATACAGATTGCTGACCTGACCAATATCTTAGTGCGCTATGAGGATCAATCCAGTCTGCTGAATACAAAATTTTATATCAAAAATCTTCATGCAGACATTAACAAGATCGACCTTAACAAAGAACTTGTCGATATTCAAACGATCAATCTTGACGGTTCAGACAATAATGTGCTCTTTGGAAAGATCCAGAAAAAAGTAAACACAGAAGCGAAAAACACCGCGGATACCACCAAAATAAACTGGGTTGTCTCAGCCAAAGAAATCCAAATCAACAATACAAGCTTAGCGTATAGAGACAACAATCAGGCCCGTATGAAAGGCTTTGATTACTTCAATATTAAGATCCCTGGAATGAAAACCAGTTTAAATGATCTTTACTATAGCGCCGATTCGATCAGCGGATCATTAAAAGAGCTTGTAGCCTCTGATCATTCCGGGTTTGTGATCAAGCAATTGAAAGGGGATTTTAAGTATACAAATACCGGCGCGGAGATCAAAAACCTGTACGCAGAAACACCACGTACCCTACTGCGTGATTACTTAAAAGTAACCTATCCATCTTTGGATATTATTGCCCAAAAGCCAGAGCTGATCTATGTCAATGCAACGATCAAAAAGAGCCACGTAGATATGCGCGACATCTACTATTTTGCTCCTTTTTTGGATACCATGCAGGTGATGAAACCATTGATGGACAAAAAGTTTAATATTGATGGTCGCGTTGTGGGTAAGGTAAATGATTTAAATATTCCGGCAATTGATTTCCAAACCCTGTCCAATACACGTGTCATTGCAAGTCTGCATTTAAAGGGTCTACCCAACGTCGATAAAATGTCAATGGATCTTAATTTAAAGAAATTGACCACAGGACGTTCGGATATCGAAAAGCTGGTTTCAAAAAAAATGCTTCCTAGCGGAATAGAGTTGCCCAATACGATCGGCCTTACCGGAACTTTTAATGGTGGGATGAATGCCTTTAACACCAATCTTTCGCTGGTAACAGAGAAAGGAACAGCCAAGTTCAATGGTAAAGTAGGCATGATAGGTCGCGATACAACCTATGATGCATTTGTGAGTATTCGTGATTTTGACATTGGTAAGATCATGAAAATGGACAGTACATTAGGCATACTTTCATTTGAGGGAAAAATCAAAGGTCATGGAACAGATCCGAAGAAACTTGTCGCCAATTTTGATGGCAAAGTAAATCGAATGGATGCGATGGGTTATCGTTATCAGAATATCGATATGAATCTCACTGCCGATAAAGGTGATATCAAAGCCTCTGTGGTTAGTCCCGACCCTAATATTCAATTGAAGTTAAATGCAACGGCCAACATGAAGTCCAAATATCCGCAGGTGGATTTTGAGCTTATGGTAGATACCATTAATCTTAAAAACTTAAAATTAATGGACGACGATCTCAAATACCACGGTAAACTTGTGGGCAATTTCAGTTCAGCCGATCCGAATTTTTTAAATGGGGAGGCACATATCACCAATTCATCCATTCTTTACAACGACGCATATTATACTTTAGACAGCATTTCACTTGTTGCAAAAGCCGATACCAGCCGCAATTTGCTGCTACTCAAATCAGACTTTTTGAATGCCCATTTGGTCGGAAAATACAAAATTTTAGAGTTGCAGAATGCCATTCAAGACATTTTACAGGTATACTACCAGCCGGGAAAAGGTGTTAAAGTTCCCAAATATGAGCCTCAGAATATTGAGTTTTCCGCCCAATTGACCAGGACTAAATTTGTAAAGGATTTTCTTCCAGAACTAACGGAAATGTCTGATATTACGTTGGATGGTATGTTCAATAGTCAGTCAAAAACTATTCTTGCGAAATTGGATGCCCCTAAAATCACCTATAGTGGCACCGAAATCAATAACATCACCTTGGATATTAATACCTTGGACAGTACACTTTACTACTCGGCCTTGATCAATAAAATCAAGGTGAGCAATATCGAACTGGTGAATACAGTCTTCAGTGGTAAAGTCATTCAAAACAATTTGGATTTTGGCCTTTGGATTAAAGACAAGAAAGAGAAAGAGCAGTATCATTTGGGCGCCAATATGCGCGTTGATAATGGAGCGTTTGTTTTTAGCCTACTTCAGGATGGCCTTATGCTGAACTACGACAAGTGGACGATAAATCCAAACAACGTGCTCAAATTTGGAAGCACGGGTATTCAGGCCAATGACTTTATCTTAAGTAATAAAGGACAAGAGCTGAGTATATCATCGCAGGATAGTGTGCTCAATTCGCCACTCAACATTGCCTTTAAAAATTTCCGCATTGAGACATTAAGTAAAATGCTTGAAAGTGAAACAGTCGATCTTGGCGGCGGGATTAATGGTCAGGCAACCATATCACGTTTGGAAAGTAGCCCTGTCTTTGTATCCGATCTGGTGATCGACAAATTCTATATTGGACAAGATACTGTCGGGAATGTCAACATAAAAGTTAACAATGAAAAGGAAAACACCTATAATGCGAATATCAGTATCAGTGAAAATGGCAACAATGTCGTATTAAGTGGTGATTTTATCAATCCTCCAAAGGGAGAAGCAACCCTGGATTTCACCTTGGATATTGCGCCACTCTCCATGCAGACAGTTCAGGCATTCAGTTTGGGTTATCTAAAAGACTCGAAAGGAAATCTTGAAGGCCAGTTAAAAATAACGGGATCACCATCCAAACCACTCATTAACGGCGATGTGAAGTTTAAAGATGCACAATTCAATATTGCTATGTTGAATGCACTTTTCAAAGCTAAAGATGAAACCATTCATCTGGATGAAAGGGGTATTACTTTCCCTAAATTTGCATTAGAAGACAAGAAAGGAAATATTGCCAAGGTAACAGGATCCATAGAAACCAAAACGTATACTGATTTTGATTTTAATCTCAATATCAATACGGACAATTTTGAGGTGCTCAATTCAACACAAAGCGACAACGATATGTTCTATGGTAAAATGTATCTTACCTCGAACCTTCGCATTCGGGGAAATCTTGATAAGCCTATCGTTGATGGTACAATCAAGGTATTAGATGATACCGATTTCACCTTTGTTATGCCAAACGAAGATCCCGGGATGGCCGATCGTAAAGGTGTTGTCGAATTTGTTGATAAGAGTGATACCACAAGAGCCAACGTATTTGCAAAATTAGATTCGATGACCGTAACCCGTCTGACGGGAATCGACGTAGATCTGAATCTTCAAACGGATAAAGATGCCAAATTTAAGATCCTCTTGGATGCCGGTTCACAGGATGCACTGAATATCCAAGGAGAAGCGGAACTGAACGCAGGCATTGATGCGAGCAGCAAAATTACCTTGTCAGGTACATTTACCGTAGACAAAGGGAGCTATTCATTCAGTTTTGGTCCCGTAAAAAAAGATTTTACATTCCGAAAAGGAAGTACGATCACCTGGAACGGAGATCCCTTGGATGCGCAGCTTAATATCACAGCGGCATACACAACCAAAGCTCCAACGCTGGAGCTTGTAGCGACGCAACTGGGATCAGAAAACGCTAATTTATACAAGCAACGTATTCCTTTCAATGTCTTGTTGAAGATTACAGACAAATTGTTCCAACCGCAACTGAATTTTGATATCGACTTGGACGAAAACAACTCCGTTGTTTCCCAAGATGTGATCAGCAAAGTAAATAACGCATTGACCACCTTGCGTGAAAATCCATCTGAACTTAACAAACAGGTCTTTTCACTCATCGTTTTAGGACGCTTTATGTCGACCAATCCATTTGAAAGTTTATCCGGTGGGGGCGGCACAGAAGCCATTGTCAGAAATAGCATCAGTTCATTCCTGAGCGGTCAATTGAACCGCCTTGCCTCCGAGCTTATCACCGGAGTAGAACTGGATTTCAACTTAACTTCGGAGGAAGATTATGCTACTGGAGCGGGCCAAACCCGAACAGATCTGAATATCGGTGTATCTAAAATGCTTTTAAATGATCGTCTAAAAATTACCGTTGGTTCTAATTTTGAGGTTGAAGGAAATACACGTCCGGGAGAAACCGCCAACAATATTGCTGGGGATATCCAATTGGATTATCAACTTTCGCAAGATGGCCGTTATTTTGCACGGGTATATCGTAAAAATCAATATCAGGTTACGCTCCAAGGCCAATATGTAGAAACAGGTATCGGATTTATCATCAATATGGATTACAACAGGTTCCGGGAAATCTGGATGAGTTCGAAAAAACTCAAAGCGTACTATGACACGAATAGCAAAGGTTTCAGAAAACGTTTTGATGTGGAACGTATGGAAACCGATTCAGTGTATCGTGATAGCGTACGCACAGTCATCAGAGATAGTTTGATGACCCATAGCCCTGAGTACAGAAAACGTATGGAGGAAAGAGAACAAGAGAAACGTAAACAACAGTTGGACTCCAGTAAAAACACGCCGAAAAGCGATAGTCCAAAATCAACTATAGATACCATCAGAACGACAGCTATAAAAAATGAAGATGAGGAAAGGAGTTATCATGCAAGCTAAACTAAAGTATATTGTTGGAATAGTTTCATGCGCTGCATTTCTAGCATCCTGTTCTTCAACCAAGAATCTGAAAGAAGGAGAAAGCTTATATGTTAAAGGCAACGTGATAATCGATTCGGACACCATCTCCAAGGAAAACAAGGAAAAGATTGCGACGCATTTAGAAGCGGCATTGATGCCCAAACCCAATAAACGTCTAGCTGGCGTACCATTCAAGTTGTACTTCAACAATATGGCCGGCGATTCTGTAGGGAATAATATCATTAAAAAATTTTTCAAGAAAATTGGTGAGAAACCGGTATTGTTGAGCGATGTCAATCGCGAGTACAATGAAAATCTACTGCGTAATCGTCTGGAGAATTTTGGTTTCTTTAATGCTGAAGTAAAATCCGACACTTTAGTTGAAAACAAAAAAGCAACGGTTAATTATACGGCCAAGCCAAATTTTATCTACCGAATAAGATCTGTTCAATTTGATATTGACAGCACCACACAGCTGGGTAAAGATATTCGTTCGAGCTCCGATCAAAGTCTCTTACAGGTGGGCAAAAATTATAGCCTTGATGTTATCCTAAATGAGCGTGACCGCATCGACAATGACCTCAAAAATAAAGGGTATTATTATTTCAGCCCTGATTACATCCTGGTTCAGGTAGACAGTTCACACCGGAACAACAAGGTCGACATGTATGTTACTGTAAAGAAGGAAACACCGGCACAGGCGAGGGTACCGTCAAAGATCAATAAAATCTACGTTTACCCGAACTACACGGAAACAAGCACCGGTTATCAGCGATCCACCCGTAACGCGGAACTATATGATAGCAGCTACTATTTTATAGACCGCCAGCATCTTTATAGAAAGCCTGTTATCGCGAATCATATCTTCTTCCACCCCGGCGACGTCTACAACCGTAATGCCCACAACCAAACCATCAGCCATCTGGTGAATCTCAATAGCTGGAAATTTGTCAAAAATAACTTTGTTGACAGCAAAGAAGTTCCCAATGCACTAGACGTCTACTACTACTTAACCCCATTGCCAAAAAAATCACTCCGTGTGGAACTTTTGGGAAAAATGGCTTCGGTATACAATGGTACAGAAGTTAATGTCAACTGGACTTTACGCAACGCATTTAAAGGCGCAGAGCAGTTAAGTTTTAATGTATTCGGTGGTTATGAAACCCAGACCGGTGGATCAGCTGACCTCAATTCGAGTTATTACCGTTACGGGATGGAGGCTACACTGACTTTCCCGCGGATATTGTCCCCTTTTGGAAGGATTTCTCCTACGCGACGTTTTATTCCGAAGACTTATGTCAAAGGCCGCTATGAATTTTTAAATCGCCGCAAAGCATATACCTTAAATTCCATCGCATTGGATTACGGTTATATCTGGCAGGAGTCTGAAGAGAAGCAGCACGATCTTGCGTTAATGGAGATTACCTATGTTCAGCCTAAAGGTATTTCTGAAAACTACCAAAAACAAATGGATACTATTCCGGCGTTAAGGCACGCAATAGATCCACAATTTACGATTGGCCCAAATTATAACTTCACGTTTCAAAATACGATGAAGCAGCATTTGAAAAATACATTTTATTTCAAAGGCAACCTGGACCTCTCGGGGAATATACTCGGTTTGATAAAAGGAGCTGATTTCAATAAAGGGAAAACGTTCAAATTGTTCGATGCTTATTTCTCCCAATATATCAAGATCAGTGGCGATGGCAGACACTATCTCAAATTGTCGGAGAATTCGCAGCTTGCTTCTCGGGTCAGTTTAGGATTAAGCTATTCCTATGGTAACTCTCGGTCACTTCCCTATTTAAAACAATATTATGTGGGTGGACCTAACAGTATCCGTGCATTTGGTGCTCGTGCAATTGGACCAGGAACAGTTGCCCCTGAAAAATTAAGCAACGGCCTCTTCTATGCCGACCAGACCGGTGATATCAAATTGGAACTTAACACAGAATACAGAGCTAAATTAGCAGGCTTTGTTCATTGGGCAGCATTCATTGATGCCGGGAACGTGTGGTTGCAACGGGATGATGTCAACAAGCCGGGTGGTAAGTTCAGCAAGAACTTTTTAAATGAATTAGCCGTCGGCGGTGGAGCTGGATTACGCTTCGACTTTACGTTTTTGATCATTCGTACAGATATGTCCATACCTTTCCGCATTCCCTATCTTCCAAAAGGAGAACGTTGGGTATTTAAGGATATCGACTTTGGAAGTTCAAAATGGAGAAAGGATAATTTGATGTTCAACCTAGCCATCGGCTATCCGTTCTAGGATTTCAAATTTGATTTTACACGATAGAAATAACAGGCTTGAACGAATTTCAGGCCTGTTATTTTTTTTTGCTATTTTATAAAAGTCATCGATTTTGGAGGGGTCTATTTCTTATGTCAAAAAACAAGTTATTCCCGCTAAATACATTGATTTACTGACAATAATTGATTAAATTCAAGAATTATTTAATAATCCACATAAATGCTCATGAAATATCCATATAAAAAAGTACAAGCATTCGTGAAGATGGACCGGGTATGCGATGTGGCATAAAAACCGCCGAAGGCAGCTATATAATTAAAAGGCAGATGTATATACTTAAGCGGACAATTAGCTCATGAATAAACAAATAATTTACATATGAAAGTAACTATTGTTGGTGCTGGAGCTGTAGGCGCAACTACAGCGGACAATTTAATCCGTCGAAATGTCGCAGAGGAGATTGTATTATTGGATATTAAAGAAGGTTTTGCAGAAGGCAAAGCGCAAGATATGGCACAAACTGCCGCATTATTGGGTTTTGAATCAAAAATCAAGGGGGTAACCAATGATTATCTGTCAACTGCAGGTTCAACTGTTGCCGTTATTACGTCGGGGATTCCACGTAAACCTGGAATGACACGCGAAGAATTGATTGGGACAAATGCCAATATTGTCAAGTCGGTTGTCGAAAACTTAGTAAAACATTCTCCGGATATTATCATTGTTATCGTATCTAATCCCATGGATACCATGACCTATCTAGCACTTAAATCAAGTGGATTGCCTAAGAATAGAATTATTGGAATGGGCGGTACATTGGATTCAGCACGATTCAAATATCAACTGAGTGAAAAACTGAATGCTTCTGCGGCCGATCTCAATGCCATTGTCATTGGCGGTCATGGAGATACAACAATGATACCACTCATCAAGCACTCCACGTGGAACAGTATTCCAGTCACTGATTTCCTTACCCCGGAAGAGCAAGGCGAAATTGTACACAAAACTATGGTTGGTGGAGCAACATTAACCAGCCTAATCGGCACCTCAGCCTGGTATGCTCCGGGAGCCGCAACAGCTGCAGTCGTCGAAAGTATCGTACGTGATCAAGGAAAATTATTTACAGCATCCGTTTATTTGGAAGGTGAATTTGGTCAAGAAGATATCAATCTGGGCGTACCGGTTATCATCAATAAAAAAGGATGGGATCGCATCGTCCCCATTCAACTCGATGACGAGGACAAAGAAAAATTCAATAAAAGTGCAGAAGCAGTACGTACAATGAATAATGTACTGAAAGAAATAAAAGCGCTGTAGCTCATAAACAATAAAAAGATAAGCTGTAGCTTATAAACTATCAAGAGATAAAAAGCTGTTATTCTATCAATAACAGCTTTTTTTATGAACGTTCAACACGCACTGCGGGTTTTAAAATTTCTTTTTTAAGGGAATTTTTGGGTATGTTTGGCTATATGACAACAGTACCATTTCAATTATTGGATTTACAAGGCCAGGGCACACACATTTTAGTCGATGTAGAAATATATAATCGTTCGTTCAAGATGGTAGTTGATACTGGCGCATCTAAAACTGTATTTGATAAAACGCAATTGGGGCATCTTTTGGATGACCAATTGCAGCTTGAACCTTCAGAAACATTATCAACAGGACTTGGCACCAATTCAATGGAGAGTTTCAATATAAAAATTCCGAGTCTGACATTAGGTGAATGGCAGATAAAAAACTTAAATACTGCGGTATTGGATTTAAGCTCGATCAATTATGCCTATCAGCAGATGGATCTCGAACCAGTGATCGGCGTATTGGGTGGAGATATTTTTGCAGACTATGGCGCTGTCATTGATTATGCAAAGCGCACCTTAAAATTAAGAACCCGGAAATTAAAACTTAAATAGACGTTTGTGGATATGGAGCCGGAGATAGCTATAGTACACAATTGCAATCAATATCCCCAGTCCCCCCATGACGTATAATGTCGTTCGAAGCCCACAGTAACTGGCTAAGGAACCTATCATCAATGTACCAATGGGAAATATCCCCTGAAAAGCCATGACGTAATACGAGATTGCCCGAGCACGATAGATCGGTATGGCATGCGTCTGAATATATGTATTGATACTTGAGTTTTGCATCATCATGGCAAAGGATACCAACATCACATAGACGAGTGCCATCTGCAGCATACTCGAATGCGCCAAAAACAATAATGCAACTCCCATAAGCGCAGCAGCCCCCATCACCTGATAGCGCAAATTGGTACCCGATTTTAAACGGGCCATATTAAAAGCACCAATCATGGCACCCAGGCCGGCCGCACTTTCAAACCAGGAGAACGTACGTTCATCACCATGAAACATTTCTTTTGCTATGGCAGGCAGCAACGAGGTATACGGAATAACGATCAAGCTGGAGAATGTCATGATAATAATCAGCGAGGAGATGTGCGGTGAACGTTTGAGGTAACGAAAGCCTTCGACCAAGCCTTCCCAATTGCTTCCCTTGCTCAGTTGAACATGTGTTTCATCGACCTTCATCATCAATAATGTAATAATAACCGGAACAAAACTGATAAAATTCAGGGCAAAACAAACGAGTTCACCGTATGTACTCAGTAAAATACCGCCTATAGCAGGGCCCAACATTCGTGCGCCATTGAAAATTGTTGAATTCAGCGCTATGGCATTCGGCAGATCTTTACGGTCCCCAACCAAATACATCATGAGCGACTGACGCCCCAAAACATCGAAGGAATTAATAACTCCTTGTATAAGACCTAAGATGGAAAGCCATAAGACACTCTCCCATTTCAGATAAACGACCAAGGTCAAGATCCCAGCCTGTATCATCAAACCAATTTGGGTTATCAGAACCAATTTATACTTTTTATGCTTATCGACAAAACTGCCGATAAATGGAGACAGGACCAAAGAAGGCAATAGGGAGATAAACTGCACAAAACCAAGCCAAAACACAGATCCGGTCAATTCATAGACTAACCAACTGATGGCTATCCGCTGCATCCAAGTTCCCATAAGGGAAATTGCTTGACCTATAACATGTAACCGGAAATTTCTATAATGGAGCGAACGAAAAACCTGCATATGTAAAGATAATACTATATTAAAAGTATAACAAAAAATTAGGAGAAGAGATTCCTTTTTGCTAAAATAAAGATACAATAGGTGAAAATCAATGCTTCAATACTGGAATATAATCAATAACTTTGCATCATTATTTCGAACTTTAGAATAATCAAATAATTATCATTCAATAACATATACAATGAAATTTTTTATTGACACAGCGAACCTAGAGCAAATCAAAGAAGCCCAAGACTTAGGCGTATTAGACGGGGTAACAACCAATCCAAGTTTAATGGCTAAAGAAGGTATTAGCGGTGATGAAAACGTAATCAACCATTATAAAGCGATCTGTGCAATCGTTGATGGCGATGTCAGTGCTGAAGTTATTTCTACAAATTATGAAGAAATGATCAAAGAAGGAGAAGCGTTAGCAGCTCTTGACAGCAAGATAGTTGTTAAAGTCCCTATGATCAAAGATGGCGTAAAAGCAATTAAATATTTCAGCAAAAAAGGTATTAAAACAAATTGTACATTGGTATTTACAGCTGGTCAGGCACTATTGGCTGCTAAAGCTGGGGCAACCTATGTATCTCCTTTTATCGGTCGTTTGGATGATATCTCTACAGATGGATTAGCGTTGATCGAAGATATTCGTTTAATCTATGATAACTACAACTATCCTACACAAATTTTAGCTGCTTCTGTACGTCACAGTGCACACATTTTAGGATGTGCTAAAATCGGTGCTGATGTTATGACAGGTCCTTTATCAGCGATCCTAGCGTTATTGAAACACCCATTGACAGACAGCGGTCTAGCGACATTCTTAGCTGATCACGCTAAAGCTGCAGGCAAATAAGATTCCTATATTTCGATATAGTAACGAAAACCGATAAGTAAGATGACACGAATCTTAAACTTATCGGTTTTCTTATTTTTTTTTATTAGATTCCGTATTTTTGTACTGTCAAAAGCATCTTTGAGAAAGGAAATGGCCCATTTCTGTTCGTTAATGGTCTATGCAAAGGGAAAAAATACGATGAATAAATTCGTCGGATAGTTTTTAAACTTGCAAATAAAAGTAAATTTCTCTTAGTTTGTATTTGATCTAAGGCTTAACGAAGAAATCCATGGAAGATTCCAACACTGTATATCCAGAAATTCTCAAACGAAATAGTTTAAAAGTTACCCAACCCCGGTTGAAGGTACTTGAAATTATTTCGAGGAAAGAGTCTGCAATTTCGCAGCCGGAACTGGAAAAATTACTGGGCAAGGATATTGACCGTGTCACATTATACCGGGTATTGGCCAGCTTTGAAGAGAAAGGGATTATCCATAAAATCTTTGATCTACACGGTACAGCTACTTACGCCATGTGTTCGACAAACTGTTCAGAACATGATCATCATGACCAACACGTACATTTTATTTGCCGGGTATGCAATTCTGTGTACTGTCTGGAAGATATGATCTTACCAAAAGTATCGATCCCAGAAGGCTTCAGTCTCGAAGCGATAGCCGTAAATGCACTTGGTGTGTGCAATCATTGCAAAAAGTAAATCAGGCTGTACGAATCCAAAACTATTTTTCGGCTGAACTGTCTATACATTGGCTATCGGAAGATGCTCCGTTTAGCTCGTTATTGTCGTTTCAAATGCTGTTTTTTTCGTACATTGTAGTGGCATCGATCTTGATGTACGGCTCGCTCATGATCTATTGTATCGGCTGAATTTACAAATTCGCTATCACAGCCATTTCGCTGCAATAGGAAGACTGCCGCAAATCGATGCAAATGAATAATTAACAAATAATAATTGGATGAAAACAAGAAAAGAAAATCCATATAAAGAGGTCTTAACACAACTGATTATCGATATCTTCGAAAAATCGGGTAATAAGCCGCTCAACTATAAACAAGTTTCGTCAAAATTGAATCTTACCGATAATGACTCAAAAGTTGCTATAGCCGATATTTTACATGATAATGTAAGAAATGGGCTTTTTATTGAGGTCGAGCGCGGCAAATTTAATCTGAAACAACTTAAAGTTTATGTCACAGGAAAAGTAGATATGACTGCAGACGGTTCTGCCTATGTAATTCCTGATGACGAATTTGAAAATGACATCTATATCGCTCCACGGAAACTTAGACAGGCACTCCATGGCGATATTGTGAAGGTCCATACCTTCGAAAAAAGAAAAGGTGGCCGCAAAAAAGAAGGTGAAGTCGTTGAAATCCTGCAAAGGGCCAAGACTGATTTCACGGGAACGATCAGTATCTCCAACAATTTTGCTTTTTTTATTGCGGATGACCGCAAGATGTTACACGACATTTTTATCCCTTTGGACAATCTGAATGGAGCCAAGGACAAGGAAAAAGTGGTTGTTTCGATTATCGACTGGCCAAGCGGGAGCAAAAATCCTGTCGGAACGGTAAAACATGTTTTGGGTACCAAGGGGGAAAATAACACCGAGATGAACGCTATTTTGGCCGACTATGGTTTCCCATTGGAGTTCCCTAAAAAAGTTGAAGCTGAAGCCAATCAGATTTCGGAAAAAATAAGCGCGGAAGAAATTGCAAAGCGGCGTGATTTTAGAAACGTTACGACCTTTACCATTGACCCAGCGGATGCAAAAGATTTCGATGACGCCATCTCCTTTCAAAAATTAGAGAATGGCAATTATGAAATCGGTGTTCATATTGCGGATGTTTCGCATTTTGTCATACCCGACACAGAATTGGACAAAGAAGCATTCAACCGCGGCACATCCGTCTATCTGGTTGACCGCGTTATTCCGATGCTTCCGGAGCGTCTTTCCAATGGTGTCTGTTCGCTACGTCCGCATGAAGATAAACTTTGTTTTTCGGCTGTTTTTGAATTGGACGAAAAAGCCAATGTGCATGATCAATGGTTCGGCCGTACGATTATCCATTCGGACCGACGTTTCAGTTATGAAGAAGCACAGGAGGTGATCGAAACGAAATCGGGTGATTTCAGTGAAGAGATCCTGAAATTAAATGAACTGGCTTATATTCTGCGGGAGCGTAAGTTCAAAAATGGTGCAATAGCCTTTGAAAGTGAAGAGGTAAAATTCACCTTGGATGAAAATGGCAAACCTACAGGGGTATATACCAAAGTCCGTAAAGATGCGCACAAGCTGATTGAAGATTTTATGTTATTGGCGAATCGTAAGGTTGCCGAGTTTATTGGCAAACAAGGCCGTGGAAAAAACAAGCTTACTTTTGTATACCGGTTCCACGATGTACCTAATCCGGAGACGCTGACAACTTTCTCTCAATTTGCAGCGCGGTTTGGTCATAAATTGACCATCAAAACGGATAAGGAAACAGCGAAATCTTTAAATGCGCTGATGACGAAGATAGAAGGTAGCAAAGAGCAAAATATGCTGACTTCACTTGCGGTACGTTCGATGGCCAAAGCGATCTATACGACAAAGAAGACAAGTCACTATGGACTCGCATTTGATTATTACACCCATTTCACCTCTCCTATCCGTCGTTATCCCGATGTGATGGTACACCGTCTTTTACAATTCTATCTGGAGGGCGGTACCAAGATCAATGCGGAGCATTACGAGAAAATGGCCGAACATTCTTCACAAATGGAGAAAAAAGCGGCTGAAGCCGAACGTGCATCGATTAAGTACAAACAGGCAGAATACTTGCAGGATCAAATTGGTACCGAATATACGGGTATTGTCTCGGGTGTTACTGAATGGGGTATGTATGTGGAGATTGAAGAGAACAAATGCGAGGGTATGGTCAGGCTGCGGGATATCACCGATGACTTTTACGTACTTGACGAGAAGAACTATGCGATTATTGGCCAAAGGAAGAAAAAGAAATTCCAGTTGGGTGATGAGGTTCAAATCCGCGTGAAGAAAGTGGATCTTGATAAAAGGCAGATTGATTTTACGTTGTTGAGTTAAGAATAAAAAAAGAGCGTTATTATTCAAAATTAACGCTCTTTTTCTTAAAAAATTGATTGTAAAAAACCTGAGTTTGTATTAAAAAAATAAAACAACTTAGTTTCTACAGACACATCTCGAAAATACTAACATACTAATATGTTAATGAGACTGATATAGGAGTTACTCCAGATTTAATTTCCTGAGATTTCTCAACAATTACTTTCCCTCCCTGCTCAACCTTGTATGTAAGTGTAAATGGTTGCTTAATTGTAAATGCAGAAATATTTACACTAGCAGTCAAATAATTAGCCGGTGATTCCAAAACAGCAGTTTTACCTCCTTGAAAATACTCTTTTTCAACTGAATATAACACTTGACCTGTTGTCCCTGCAGCTCCATTAACAGTCCACGTTTGTGGCTTAGCATCGCCTCCCGCAGACCCACAAGATACAGACACATCTCCACCGTCAACAGTGAAAGATGAAGAAGTTGTAACTGTAACCTTAAGAGCCCCTTTGTTCTCTGATGGTACAGTATTATCGTCGTCCTTTGAGCATCCAACAAAAGCGAAGGTTACCAAGGCCAGTACCACTGCATACATTAATTTCATTTTGATTTTCATAACTTGAATACATTAATTTGTTTCTACTAAATATTTACACGTGTTTATCAAACACTTTGCCAAACAGAACGCAAAAACATGCAGGAGGTGCAATATACCTGAAAACCAGTAGAAGAATATTTTCGAAAGAATACCATTATTTAAAGGGTACTGCACAGCGAAAGAACAACTTAGAGTGCTTACAAGAAGAAACCTATATTACATAGCTTTTTGCCGTTTTGCTACCCTATAATCGTCCATATTCGTGTACAACAAACCATCAGGAGTTGAATAGTTATTGTCGAAAAGGATATAGAATCTACCCATCGTTGCCTAAACGAGGATATTCAGCTTGCTTGCAGATAGTTTCCTGAATCAAAGCTACAAATGACTAAAAATACTAAACGGTTCGCTTAACACACTGCAATAGGAAAAAAGGGATAGTCAGGATCAGAGAATACGAAAGAAGCCAATTGATAATAAAGAAAAGAGCAGCGCCAATTCAAAAAATAATCTAAATTTTATACACTAACTATTTCATATTCAAAAGAGAATCAGTATCTTTGCGAACTTAAAATATTTAAGGTACAAAATTTATAAACAAAAACAGGTAAATGCCTACTATTCAACAATTAGTTAGAAAAGGTAGAGTAGCTCTGGTTGATAAGAGTAAGTCACCAGCGTTGGACTCATGTCCACAGCGAAGAGGTGTATGTACACGTGTATATACTACTACCCCTAAAAAACCAAACTCAGCAATGCGTAAAGTAGCTCGTGTACGTTTAACAAACGGTAAAGAGGTCAACGCTTACATCCCTGGAGAAGGTCACAACTTACAAGAGCACTCGATCGTATTGATCCGTGGTGGTCGTGTTAAGGATTTACCAGGTGTACGTTACCACATCATCCGCGGTGCATTAGATACTTCAGGTGTAGCAGGTCGTAACCAACGTCGTTCTAAATATGGAACTAAGCGTCCTAAACCAGGACAAGCAGCTGCAGCTCCAGCAAAAGGTAAAAAGAAATAATTAAACGGAGGAAAGAAAAATGAGAAAATCAAAACCGAAAAAGAGAATCATTTTACCTGATCCAAAGTTTAATGACGTTCAGGTAACACGTTTCGTAAACAATATGATGGTAGATGGTAAAAAATCTATCGCTTATTCTATTTTTTACGACGCAGTAGAATTAGTAGAACAAAAAACACAAGAAAGCGGTTTAGAAGCTTGGAAAAAAGCTTTGAACAACGTTATGCCTGCTGTTGAAGTTAAATCACGCCGTGTTGGTGGTGCTAACTTCCAAGTTCCTATGGAAGTTCGTCCAGATCGTAAAATCGCTTTGGGTATGAAATGGTTAATTTCATACGCTCGTAAACGTGGTGAAAAAACAATGTTCGAAAAATTAGCAGGAGAAATCATTTCAGCTTCTAAAGGTGAAGGTGCTGCTGTTAAGAAGAAAGAAGATACGCACAAAATGGCGGAAGCTAACAAAGCGTTCTCACACTTCAGATTCTAATTTTGAAGACATTCAAAAAAATATGATTACACCGACCTCCGATAAAAACAATCTTTTATCAAGGTCGGTGTACTTATTTAACATTACATTTAAACACATAAGACCATTAAGGTCCGCTGCTTAAAAATATTATGGCAAG
Organism: Sphingobacterium sp. UBA7253; assembly: GCF_002472745.1. Lineage (NCBI taxonomy): Bacteria > Pseudomonadati > Bacteroidota > Sphingobacteriia > Sphingobacteriales > Sphingobacteriaceae > Sphingobacterium > Sphingobacterium sp. UBA7253. The sequence continues at coordinate 26,651 of NZ_DKSP01000245.1, forward strand.
AGATTTAAAATTCACTAGAAATATCGGTATCGCTGCCCACATTGATGCTGGTAAAACTACAACAACTGAGCGTATCCTTTACTACTCAGGTGTAAACCACAAAATTGGTGAAGTTCACGAAGGTGCTTCTACAATGGACTGGATGGAGCAAGAAGCTGAGCGTGGTATCACGATTACTTCTGCTGCTACAACAGTATTCTGGAACTACCGTAACAACAAATACCAAGTAAACGTAATCGATACTCCTGGACACGTGGATTTCACGGTTGAGGTAAACCGTTCATTACGTGTACTAGACGGATTAGTATTCTTGTTTTCAGCTGTTGATGGTGTTGAGCCTCAATCTGAAACAAACTGGCGTTTAGCTGATGGGTATAAAGTACCTCGTATCGGTTTCGTTAACAAAATGGACCGTTCAGGAGCTGACTTCTTGAAAGTTGTAAAACAAGTTAAAGATATGTTAGGTTCTGATGCAGTTGCTTTGCAATTGCCTATCGGTGCTGAAGATAGTTTTAAAGGTGTAGTTGACTTGATCAACAACCGTGGTATCGTTTGGAACGAACACGACAAAGGAATGACTTTCACTGAAGTTCCTATTCCTGATGATATGTTGGACGAAGTTGCTGAATACCGTGAGAAATTATTGGAAGCAGTAGCTGGTTATGATGAGACTTTGATGGAGAAATTCTTCGAAGATCCAGATTCATTGACTGAGCGCGAGATCTTAAATGCATTACGCGCAGCTGTATTGGATAACTCTATCGTTCCTATGGTTTGTGGTTCATCTTTCAAAAACAAAGGTGTTCAAACTATGTTGGATTTGGTCATGGAATTATTGCCTTCACCGCTTGATGTAGAAGCTGTAAAAGGTACTAACCCGGATACAGGTGAAGAGATTTTCCGTAAACCATCTGTAAACGAACCTTTCGCAGCTTTAGGTTTCAAAATTGCGACTGACCCATTCGTAGGTCGTCTATGTTTTATCCGTGCTTACTCTGGTAAGTTAGATGCAGGTTCTTATGTATTGAACACACGTTCAGGAAACAAAGAGCGTATCTCTCGTATCTTCCAAATGCACGCAAACAAACAAAACCCTATCCCTTTCATCGAGGCTGGTGATATCGGTGCTGTTGTAGGTTTCAAAGACATCAAAACTGGAGACACTCTTTGTGACGAAAAAGCACCTATCGTTCTTGAATCTATGACTTTCCCTGAACCAGTAATTGGTTTGGCGATCGAGCCTAAAACTCAAGCTGACGTTGATAGATTAGGTATTGGTCTTGGTAAATTGGCTGAAGAGGATCCTACATTCGTTGTAAAAACTGACGAAGAAACTGGTCAAACAGTTATCTCTGGTATGGGTGAGCTTCACTTAGAGATCTTGATCGACCGTTTGAAACGTGAATTTAAAGTAGAGGTTAACCAAGGTGCTCCTCAAGTATCATACAAAGAGTCTATCAACGGTACTACTGAGCACCGTGAGGTATTCAAAAAACAATCCGGTGGTCGTGGTAAATTCGCGGATATCAAAGTTGTTATTTCTCCAGCGGATGAAGATTTCGATTTATCAAAATCACCACTTCAATTCGTTAATGAAATTGTTGGTGGTAAAATTCCTAAAGAGTTTATCCCTTCAGTTCAAAAAGGATTTGAAACTTCAATGAAAAATGGTGTATTAGCAGGATTCCCATTATCAGGAATGAAAGTTCGTTTGATTGATGGTTCATTCCACGCTGTCGATTCAGATTCATTGTCTTTCGAATTAGCTGCTCGTCAAGCATACCGTGAAGGCTTGCCTAAATGTTCTCCAGTGTTAATGGAACCAATTATGAAAATAGAGGTTTTAACACCAGAAGAAAACATGGGTGATGTAATGGGTGACTTAAACCGTCGTCGTGGTCAAATGCAAGGTTTGGATTCACGTAACGGTGTACAGGTAATCAGAGCATTGGTTCCACTTTCTGAGATGTTCGGTTACGTAACGCAATTACGTACAATCACTTCAGGTCGTGCAACATCTACGATGGAATTTGATCACTTCGAAGAAGCTCCTCGTAACGTTGCTGATGAGGTGATTGCAAAATCAAAAGGTAAAATCAAAGGTTCTGTAGAATAATATAGAACTCAAAAATAAACCGACCGCTGGTTGTTAATAGCTCTAATCAGCGGTCATTTTTAAATAATATCATATACTATGAGCCAAAGAATCAGAATTAAATTGAAATCTTACGATTACAATTTGGTTGACAAATCAGCTGAAAAAATCGTAAAAACAGTAAAACCTACAGGTGCAGTTGTTAGTGGTCCTATTCCATTGCCTACTGAGAAAAAAATCTACACGGTATTACGTTCACCACACGTTAACAAAAAAGCACGTGAGCAATTCCAATTATGTGCTTACAAAAGATTGTTGGATATCTATTCATCAAACGCTAAAACTGTTGACGCATTGATGAAACTTGAATTACCTTCAGGTGTTGAAGTAGAAATCAAAGTGTGATAGATTTCAATCACTGAAAAAGAAAGGGCCTTTCGGAAGAAAAGCCCTTTTTTTGTGAATGTGTCTGATATTATTAGCCAGAAAGAAACCTTCAGTCGGCTTCCATTGCTGTTGCTGTCCGCGGAATCATGAAGGTTTTGTTTGCGCAAATATTCCTCATGAAACTAATAAATCCAAAACATGAGGTGAAAGACATTTTTCGACCAATTAAAATTATAGCTGATAACCAAGTCCGATTGAAAATACACGATTATAGGTACTAATCTTATCATCTAGCTTGATATCTAAAAGACCTAACCCATATCCGCCATGCACCGAAAAGCCATTTGTTAATTTAAATCCCGCTAAAAAATTTAATCCAGCATCATATTTCTTCATCTCATTGCTATTTTTTCTAGTCCCAAACTGAATTTCTTCTACAGTCCTAGAAAATTTCTCTTTCCCAGAGATTGCAACACTTGTATATGGTCCCCCAGCTAGAAAAAATTGTCCAAAATTATTTTGAGGAAAGTAATACATTAAGTTTAAAGGGACTTCAAGATATTGTACCTTACGCCAGCCATCCATCAAAATTTCACCATTTTGCGAACCTGTACTCATTTTGGATCCTGTCTGTTGAAGAGCCACACCAGGTTGCAAAGCAAAATTATTACGCAATGCAAGCTCTACATATGCTTCTACATGTAATCTTGTAATGGCAGGATAGGCCGAGCTTCCATAGCTTGAATATCTCACTTCCTTTGCAAAATTGGCTGCCGTACGAAGGCCGAAAGACATTTGAGCCTGAAGCCCGGTTGTCATTCCCACAATGGCAAATGTGGTTAATAATATTCTCTTCATATAATTACTTTTATTCGCTATGCTTGAGATAGCGGGCAAAAGTAATAAAAAAACTATTCGGCTTCTTTATCAATTTCAGTCGAAGGGGGAAGTTCATGGTGCAAGGTCGCGTACATATCATTGTAAACGTCATCCTTACTATCTTCTTCCCCTAAAAGAAATCCCCAAGGTTTTAACTCCTTAATGCGGTCCATTATAATTTTGACAATCGCCAAAATAGGAATCGCCAAAAACATACCGGAAATACCCCATACCATTTCGCCAATAATAATGGAGAGCATAGCAAACAGCGAATTAACTTTCACCTTAGAACCCACAATCTTAGGGACAATAAAGTTGCTGTCGATCATATGTATAATAATGAGGGCGATGATGACCAGGACGACATGGGTAAAAGAAGATGTTGCAAACGTCAGAATGGCAATGATGAGCATTGAGGAGAAAATACCAACATAAGGCAACACATTGAATACGCCAGTAATCAATGCCAAAAGCAGACTGTATTTTACCCCAATTAAAGAAAGGACAATAAAGACCAAAAGGGAAACCAAGCTCATTTGGATCAGTAGGCCAATAAGATATTTTTTGACGACATACTGAACCTGTTGAACGACGTCCAGGACAATAGGTCGGTCCTCTATACGGTTGACAAATAAAAGAAACTTGACAATATGTCCCCTATATATCAGTAAGAAGAATGTGTAAAGAAAGGTAAAGACAAACAGAATAAACATCGACGACAGGGAAACCAATGCAGTACCTAAAAATAAAGTTCCCGAATCAACGGATTTTGATGCTGTTTTATTAATAAAATCAATCTGATCTTTATGCTGTATTCCAAACTGCTGGCTCACCCAAGTCTGTAAATTGCCCACACCATCCATAATCTGTTGCTTAAAAGCAGGGAAATCTTCTTTAAGGAGTGTAAGCTGAGAAGCTAATAGAAAAAGTCCGTAACCTAACACACCGAAAAATAAAATAACGCTCAATATGCCAGCCAATGTCCTTGGGAACCGCAGCTTTCGCTCCAAAAAATTACTTAACGGAATCAGCAGCAGCGAAAACAACAAGCCCAAAATCATGGGAATAAGTATGGTATCTCCGATCTTTGCCAAATATCCCAATAAAAGTATACTGATCAATACACTGACAAGTTTAACATAAAAGGGTAAAGGAAGAAATCTTTTCATGCAGCAATCTTTTGAATAAAAATAACAATTTCGGTTGACTTAAGTTTAATCCAATAAAAAAGTCCCCACAAATGCAGGGACTCTTTCCTCATAATAAGTTTAAGTACTTATATTTCTTATAGTCCGAAACCGATACCCACAGACCAAACACGGTTTTTCGTTGAAAGGTTAGATACTGGAGATAAATTAGTTAAACCAAGTCCGTAACCAGCATTAATCTGAAAACCGTTTGATAATTGATAGCCTGCCAAGAAGTTTATACCGAAATCGGTACGTTTTAATTCATCACCATCTCCACTACCAAATTTTACATCCCATTCTCTTTTTACACTAGCATTATTTGAACTTGCCTCAAATTTATTTTTACCACTAAGTGCAAATCCCACGTAAGGGCCAGCTCCAATAAAGAAATTACCAGATCCTCCCGTAGGAAATTTAGCAACCGCATTTACAGGGATATCCAAAGACATTATACTTTGTTTTAACTCACCTGTAGCGTTATCAGAAGTTGCTGTATATTTACCACCTTTATTTTGCAAAGACAACCCCGGTTGGATGGAAAAGTTTGGAGAAATAGGTGCATCTAAATAACCCGTTACAAAAAAACCCGTGTTAGATTCAGAACTTCCATTTTCAAATGAATATTTAGGAATATTTACCCCCGCACGTAGTCCATATCCCAATCCACCTTGTGCAAAGGCTCCTAATGAACCAAATAAAATTGCTGCAGATAATAATAGTTTTTTCATGTTTCCTAATTTAATTTACTTTCTTCTTTTATCACTTAATCTCATAATTTCCTGTATGAGATTTATTACATTCCCATTTGCAATATCTATTCCAAAATCCATAAGCCTTTAATTTACAAAGTAAAACATCACAAAAAAGTATCTTTTCACGATTTAGCATTGTCCTTTAAAAGATACAGTGATTGGCGTATTATTTCAATCTGATGGCGAGCTGCAAGGGATTCGGTGTTTGATTTTACCGAGGAAAGTGCTTTATCAAAAACGTCTTGGTTATCCCAAGCTGAAAACCCTCCGGTATGTTGCTGCTGACTATCGCTCAAAGGATCACACAGCAAAATACCAGCTTGGTTTTCAGACCAATGCTTAAAAACATAAAAGTTTTATCATAAAGATTTTTTAATTCCAATTATAAGTTTTATTTTTGCAGACCTTCAAAAGGAAAAAAATAGGGTCGGATGGCCGAGTGGCTAGGCTGAGGTCTGCAAAACCTCCTACAGCGGTTCGAATCCGCTTCCGACCTCGTTTTATTTTAAACAATAAAAATATTATCAAAATGGGAGTTACACGTTTAAAAAGAAAAGATAGAAGAAATAAAACTGTTTCACGTGTTGAAGTTCAGTTTTTGAAATTAGGAACTAACGTAGAGTTAGGTTCTAGATCAAAAATGAAAGCTAGCAACCAAATCGTTAAAAACGATGCTATCTTAAATCAATTAGCTTCAGAAGCTAAGTAGTAAGAAGAATTTAATAGCCTTTAAAGTATAACTTTAAAGGCTTTTTAATAGGTCCACCATTTGGTGGACTTTTTCTTTTGAGCTAATCCACTGTGCCTCATCCATTCCATTGACCTGACTCTGGTTAAACCTCATCTTCGACACATGCAATTCTTTCGCTGAGCTATGTATTGCAACTGCCCCAGTTTGCTCTAAAATATGAACTATATTAGCTGCATCGACACCTGCACCAGGCATAATTACAATACGGCCATTTGCTTGTTGAACCAACTGTTTGAGTAATGGAGCTCCAGCTAAAGCAGAATTTTGCAGACCAGATGTCAAAATACGGTCTATCCCCAGTTCAATGACATCTTCCAATGCCTGAAAAGGATCTTCCACGCGATCAAAAGCACGATGAAAGGTAACATGCATGGGACGCGCAGCTTCCACCAATCGCAAAGTATTCACTTTATCCACCGTACCATCTGCGTTAAGAATACCTATTACAACACCATCTATCCCCAATTCCTTGCACAACTGAATATCTGAAATCATTTCTAAGATCTCGGTCTCTGTATAAAGGAAATCACCTCCACGCGGCCTGATAAGCACATGAATACCAATATTCACCAGTTCCCGCACTAACTGCAACTGACCAAACGAAGGTGTAGTCCCTCCGTTTTCCAAATTTTGACAAAACTCTACCCTGCTCGCACCTCCTTGTTCGGCTTCAATTGCAGATGCTACGGAATTTGAACAGATTTCTAGTTGGTAATTTCCAATTGCCTTTTCCTTCATTATATTATATCTTAAGCTATTTTTCGTTTACGCGAATAACGTAAAAAAAAAGGAAATAACCTACTCCCCTACTTATGGTCAAACTAGTATAAGCTTTAGAAAAGACTACAGTTAAAAAGATACTTTACCTTCATGGTAAATTTTGCTTCTAGACAAAGATCTACAACTTTAGCTTATAATGATGTAACTCTACTTTTTTCCACTTCCAATCTGGTCCTTTTGAGGTACTCATGCCACCTGACAGCTCCCTTGAAGAAGGAGGGTCTAAGAAACGCTCCCGTTTAATATAAGTTGGCAATTGGAAGCCAGGCGATGTATTTAGCGTTTCAAAACATTCCCGCGCGAGTTTCATGATGTCATTCCGATTTTCTGCATTGCTTTCAATTCGACTTCCTATATAAGATGTCGGACCATACAATTGCTCATAAATAGCAGAATCTTCAAAAGGTTTGAATTTCAGACGCATCATTATTTGTACCAATAGAGCATACAGATCATTGTCCGTTGGCGCCAGAACCAACTTATCCAACACCTTTGGTATCAACTCCCACATCATCAATTCAACCGCTAAATCTTTGGTATTCTCACCAATGAAATCGAGTGTAGGCCACATCTGGTCCATATATCGTACAACAGAATCTCTACTTCCATGCAAAGCAACCAACTGTCTATTGCTCCAATATTCCAGCGGTATGTCCCCTCGATAATAGACTCCAAATATGTATTGACCTTTCAAGCGCCCCAAGGAACCACAATTTTGCATCTCAAACTCAGGTGCAAGCATACAGTAACTAAACATATCACGCGTATTTAGCGTTTTAAATGTTTGTATCGAAAGAGAATGCCATAAAGCAGGATAACGTTCCCTATCCATACTATCCTCTCCTGACACCAATCTATACACGTAATAGTCTTTCAGTAATATTCGCAAGATTGCTTCACGACCACCTAGGGGATAATTTCTAGACTTAATCTTCCCCATTCTTCCGAGATACCTGGGCAACTGATCGTTTATAAATTTTGTAGAATCTTTCAGCTTATATTGGCCATGACACATGGGCAAGCTGCATACCAATAGCAATGCTAAAAAAAGGACATAGGACATCCTCTTCTTAAAGAAATCAACAAAACTAGATGCTAACATAGTTAATACATTTACACTGCATTGGCTGCAATACAGCATATTAAATATACTTAAAATTAAATAGTATTAAATAAATTAGGTTTCAAAAAAAATCTACGATTTGAAAACGGGACCAAAAACCAAAAAAACTCAGTTCCGTTTTAAGCTCAGTCTCTTCTTTTATATACAAAAATCATAACCGAATTTTAGAAATGTAAAACATTCGGCTGAACTATTTGTATATACCTTACATGCTTTTATTTAAATAACTAAAAACCAAGCGCATACATTTTTAAGTAAAATATCATGGCAATTATATCAAAAAACATGGAGACCCAAGAAAAGATCATCAGTACTTTTGAAGAGCTCCAAAAAGCTATATATGACCTGAAACATCAAATTGTTGAATTTGAATTGCTTTTTAATCAGGCTTGCAACAGACATATTGACTCCAATTTCCAAAAGGAATGGTTGCTGGACCGAATATCTTCACGTCATGATATGATTACACTTCGACATGATTCCATGCTGCTAATTCGGGATACTGTGTCTGCGTTCCGGGATTTCGACGGTTATTTTCTAGATCTCAAACAGCTACTCCAATCGATCGAGTTACTCATGCTCAACCATGCCGATGAGGAAGAGTATGAAATTGCAGCTATTATCAAAAAATGGTATGAAAAATTTGCCCAAGCGATTGATTTTGTTGGTGACTTAACCTATTAAGTCGCCGTTTTATTATACTTTTGCAGCATTGTAAAATATTGAGAAATGCGCAAACCACCAGCTATCGTAGACTTACACACCGATACTTTCCTTGAAGATTGGGAAGATTATTCGCCAGAGGAGCTCTTACAAGAATCCATGGATTTTATGCGATCTAATCTAGACGCAGCTATTTATTGGGAAATGAACGAAATAAAATTTATTCATGGCAAGGGAAAAGGAATGTTAAAAAAAATGGTTTTTGAAGAGTTGCAAGAGTACAAGGCTCATGGCTCCATTGAGCGCTATTACACCTCCTACCAGAATGAAGATATTGTAGTCGTTGTCATAGGGATTTAAAAAGGCTACCTTTTCAGATAGCCTTTGTATCATGTTATGCTATTTAATAGCTGGAGTAATAATCACTTTTCGGAATTCCACGGGACCATGATCCCCTTGGAAATAAATTGGTCCCGGCTCTGCCTCTTTACTATCCAAAGCACCGCCCGTTATACCAGGGATTTCTTGGTTACTGATAACAGTCTTTCCGTTTGCCACAACCGTCACTAGACGCCCTACCAATGTAATATCATAGGTCTGCCATTCTCCGGCCCCTTTGTTCACCATCTCATTTGCTGCAAGGAAACCATAGACGCCCGCAAAAAGTACGGCATTAGGATGTGCGTCTTTTGGACTATCTTCTATCTGAACCTCATAACGGCCTCTTAAATAGACACCACTATTACTTCCTGCTGGAATTTTAAATTCAACATGTAATTTAAAATCTTCAAATTTTTGCTCAGAGACCAAATTAGAACCAGATTGCGGGCTAGTCAAAATTCCGTTTTTCACCACCCACTGATTCGTTTTACCGGTAGCTTTCCATCCTGACAGATCCTTGCCGTTGAACAGCTGATTGGGCTTCCCCCATTTTACTGCAGCTGTTCGCTTCAGCTCCGGAGCACGAACACCTTTAAAGCGATATGTTTTCCCATCAGGCTCTGTTATTGTCCCTTGCAATACACCGTTTACAACCTCGCCTTCAACACTTAGATTCATCTTTCCGCCTTCCCATTGAGGTGGGATAGCAAATCTAAACTTTCCTTTCTCATAAAACACCTGCGAAACTGGCCGAGCACTTCCGGAAGTACTCACATAATGACCGACTAAAGTTCTATAGCCCGACAATTTTACCTCCAACCAAGATGGTGCAGGGGTACCATTAATATCAACTTCGATGTCCCATCGACCAATCAGCTCTTTGCCTTCTACGTCTTGTTGATAATGGATGGATTCTCCGATTGAATGTTTAGCAAAGGTTACTTGCGGTAATGCACAAGAGGCCAAAATTCCTAAAAGAAATGCCGCTTTTCTGTTCATATTATTTATGTTTATATTCTAATTGACAATAAATTTCAAGCAATTTAACTGTTTAACAGCGGGTTTACAAGGATATAATGTTAAAAAACAGAAAGAAAGCGAGAAACAAAAGACTTCGAACAAGCTTTATACATTCTTTAAGAAACCGCTCACATCGTTCGTCGTAACGATAAGCTTCATCCCTACCGACCATGGACCAACCCTGATATCGCGTATCTTTTACAGTTTGCGCAAATTCATCGAATAGCGATTTTTCTTCTTCGGTATTACGAGGAAAGATATCGTTTGGAAATTGCCATAAACTAGCACACAAACTGAACAAATGTTTTAGATTGTATTGGTATGGCGTATAGTCATAAAAATATTCTAGTAGCCCCAGACATGCTTGTTCAATAGCTTGATTATAAAGAAGCACTTTAATTTCAACCTCTTCGGATTGATCTATCGCTTTACCTCCATTGTAGAAACCACTTGCGTTATTTTCTCTTTGGTACCATTTTGTCTTCGCCTCTTTCATTTCGTCTTGAGTACGCTTTCCATTGTGTTCATGAAATTCCCACTTCAATAAATTGATCTCCATACCATAAAGCGGATCCACATATTGCAAAGACCGATGAAAGAATGGACTATTTTTGTCCAACTGTTTCTGTATTTGATCTCGAGTGAAAGAAAGGAATAAAACGGAAACTTCCAATTCTTTATTTATCGATGCTTGAATATTACCTATTGTTTCACGAATATCGTTTTCGCTAACAATTAACAAATCGAAGTAGTAATCATAAATGTCAGTATTTGAAGGTTTATTAATGCCATTGATGACAAATGATCTAGTTCGCTGACCAACTAGATAAATGCCTTGTATGTCAATTGTATTCTTCAAACAAGTAATAATCAATTCCAACTTCTTATCAGCAGCGCTTTTGTAGACATCATATTCTGGCATCATAGTATCGTTATTAGAAATGCTTCGTAGCGACTTTTCTTGACTTTCAACACGATCTTCTAATTTCTCTTTCGGATTATCGACCTCAAAAGAGTAGTTTTTAAAATTCGTCACGGAATCCTCAAACATCGTGTCTGTGATCTGCATGAAGTTTTCCATCCGTTCTTCCAGCTTCAGTAGAATATCAAGATCCACGTCAAAATCATCTTCATAGCGTGCCGCCCGATATACCCCCTCTAAAAATTGAAGCATAATTTCATCTTCTGGCTTGCCTTCTTTAAATATAGTGGCTAGTGACGGTGCTATTCTAACAAGATAACGATGGTGAGACCTGATGGAGTGCGTTGCGCGCTCCTTTCCCATGACCATAATCTCCATGCATCTATACCGCAACTCAAATACCTGATGCAGCATAAATCCTGCATGCGACAGCGAATCTCGTTCCTTGAAATAATAGTATCCTTCTTTAAACTCATTAATTTTATGATTTTCACGCGCAAATAATTCGTTTACCGACTCCAGAGTATTTTCGATGGAATGCCCTTCAGGGTATAGCTCGAATCTTGACGATGGATTTTGATAAATAAGTTTGTCTGGGTGACAGGTCATATGTAAATATAAGTTCCCATCAATAAGCTTACTTTTTACCTGAAACGCTATCAAAGTGACATGATGAAACTTCGGGAAATCCTTTAAGGACATTCTAATCTGTGGATCTAGTTCGCCGACAGATTTATGCTCCTTGTTAGATAATAGAATAACCAACTCGTAGAAAGGAACATCAACCGCATAGTAAGTGTTCAGGAATATCCGATCGATATTGTATTTGCTCGCTAGAATCAGAATGATGCTATTTAAATCAGTCTGATCATTTTTATTTGTAATTCCCATAACTTATAAAGGTTCGGTTTCATTTTCAACTTTTAGTAATTCTGTCTACTTGTCATGATCGAATATTGGCGGATTGCATATACCTTCCTTCTTGGTTCTACGTTTTCGCAGATCCAAAACGATGAGGGTTAGCACATCCAAAACTTTCAGTAGCCGTTCTCTTGTGATAATTTGCTCTTTGTTCAAATCTGTATATTTTTCGGAATATTTATCCTCTAGATAAGTCATCATCCTACATTCAACCCTGTATATTTCGTCACGTACATCAACGCCATAAAATAATTTCGACAAAGTCTTTGGAATGTTTCTTTTTCCTTTCTTGCTTAAGCTCTTCGGCTTCCAAGTTGCTATATCGGCTTCTGGAATAGGACAGCGCAAAAAGTCTATTTTGTCAGGGTCAAGCCAGTTTTCAGGAAAATAATCTGTTTGTAAAAACATCCATCCGGCTTGGAGCAACCACCTTAAAACATATCGCAGGTCACGAGAAGTCAATACTATGGCACCTCTTTCACAAGAACATGTGGGATATAAATACAAAATACTTTGTCTAATGTTACTGTAACTTTGTTCATAGAAAACCTCACCAGTCATTTCGAAAGGGTTTGCACTTTGATAGCCATTTATATAATCCGATCCTAAATAATCAACTATTAAGTGTTTGTTTGGTGGTGGATAACTAATCGCTGCCCAGTGGTAAGCGACATAACAAGCTTCACGTAGTTTTAAGAGTTGTTCGTAAGTTTTTAAAGATGCGTATTCGCCACAACTTTCGAAGATGGATTCCTTCTCATTTATACATCTTTTCCAATCATCTAATAAGTTCAGCCAAGAAGACAGATCCATTTCGGAGAAAAAATTCTCAAATGCGATCACAAAATTTTGAATCTCTTCTCGTGTTAGCTGAGTGAAATTATAATCGAAATGCGCTACATGATGATTGAGCTTTTCGTCTTCGCGAGGTCGATATTTTTCTAAACAGCGATAAGGATTTGGTAGCCATTGGATATCTATCCAATCCTCTTCATACTTTAATCGCTTTTTATGATGCAAAAAATAATGACATCCCTTAACCATTAAGACGATGTTATCTAAACGATCAATTATATATTCTTTTTTTGTTTCTTCTGTATTGTTTTGAGATGTGAGAATAACAAGGATGTCCCATAGCTTTTTCTTGAAAGATTCATAAGTGCCATATTGAATGGATTCAAGTATTCCTCCTTCAATTAGATACCATCGAATGTCCCACTCATCTTCCGGATTTTTATATAAGCATTATTCATAACCGACAATTTTTAATTTTTATTTTATCACCGACATTGATTTGTCTTAATGCACAGCCTTCATCTAACTGCAATATTTTCATTCTCGGATTACCCCTGTACTCCATACTGCTTTGTCCGTACAGTCCAAATTCAAGCTCATCTTCAAACCATATCGATACGTTGGCCGCGTCGTGGGCATGCACATTTCCTCCCGAAGCTTCCAGTTCTGATCCATCATAGACACTTACTTATTTGATGCACCAAAACATACGAGATGATTGTTTCGCCGGAGATTTTTGCATACCCATTTTTTATCACGGTACAGTCGATTAAAAAAGCATCTACAGATATATTTATGCACCCTTCTCTGACGATCATGCCTAACTTCTGTAATTTGAGCGTTCCATCAGACTCTACAAAACACCTATCCAGCATCTGCAATCCTGTCAATGTTTTATAGGTAATTGTTATCTGCGGATAATAATCATGTAGCAGCAGGTAACCGTAATATTCAGGCTTTGTGTATACGACTAATTGATCGTTGAGGATAGCTGTATTTACCCAATTCGCCTTTTCTCCGCTTTCGTTGATAGAGAAAGATGGTTGTTCGCCATGTGCAAGTATAACCTTACAACGGGTTTGTATAATTAAGGCGTTAAAATCATTCATGATTTTTTAGTTAGTATTCTTGAAGTACAGAAATATCACCCGTGTGTCTATTCTTTTCAAACCAGCGTTTAAACCAGTGCTGCTTATACATATGATTATTTTTCCAAAATAGCTTCTTATCCTCGTGATCCATCCCGTCTATGGTTTCATAAATTTCTCGTTCAGCCTTTAATTCATCAAACATCTGCTTGACCTGATTTTTAGCATACAGAGGCTGGCCATACTTGCAGTTGATAAAGAACTTATTTGCTGCTTTTCGTTGTTTAGGTGTAGCTGAATTATGATGGGAATAACTTAACATCCACATAAAATCGGTTAACAGTTTCTCGAGCTTGACATCCAGTATGGCACACAACATTCTGAGATTTGATGGAATATCCAATTTTATCTCTCTGACTTTACTGGAATACATTTCATCGATTTCAGCATACTTGTGATACATGTCCACGGTTACAACCTTGGGATTCTTTTTCTTCTTCATCAATTTATTTGGGTTTACACAAATGAACACAGCATCATCCACGTACCGAACCAAAACAGCTTGTATAAAACCAATAGCCCTTGTATCGTACAACGCTATCCTTGTTTTGTACCATATGAAGATATTTCGTATCTTGAACGATGAATAATTTGTTAACTTTGGATTTATGAGTACAACCAACACGACAAACCATATAGGAAGAAAAATCAGCCGCATTCGTGAACTGCGTGGTATGAAGCAGGAAGCTTTAGCATTCGAATTGGGTATAAGCCAACAAGCTGTATCAAATATGGAGCGCAATGCCGAGATTGAAGCAAATCTATTGATTCAAGTTGCTGAAGCATTAGGGGTTACTCCACAAGCTATTGAGAATTTTAGTGAAGAGGCTGTGTTCAACTATTTCAATAATTTCCATGATAATAGTGGTGCTGGCGCATATAGCACCAGTCCAACATTTACCTTTAACCCTGCTGACAAACTGATCGAAGCTTACGAGGAAAACAAAAAGCTTTACGAGCGCCTTTTGGAAGCCGAAAAATCTAAGGTGGAGTATTTGGAGAGGTTGTTGAAGGATAAGTAGGTATTCATGTCTAAAAAGGATCTGCACATCACTTTTGGTTTCTCCGGAAATGCTACACTCATTCAGAGCAAATTAATCGATGTAGAGAAAGGTGAAATTTTAGGTTTTACCGAAGCACTTAGTCTCGGACCTCTATGTGATTTGGGCGATGCGGAAGCTATTGAGAGCAGGAAGGCATGGTGGACTAACGTTTTTGGTTCTATCCAGTCTGAGGGGAGCAATAATTTTGTAGATGACAATCTAGCGCTTTTGAAAAAGGTAATCTCTTCTTCCGATCGGTATCGCCATATTTACTTATGGCTTGGTGACGATGCCAACGAAAAGATCATTATAGCACGTTTACTCTCCCACTTGAAAGAATCTTCGACACCTATTCATAAACTCAATTTCCATCATATGAATTTTAGGAACGAGAAAGGAGAAAAGCTAAATCTCCGTTCCTTACAGGTGATGCGAGAAGACAATATTGTGGAGGCTGCTAAACACTTTGAAAAGTTAAGTGAAGATGATATTCAATCCTATTCATCACTTTGGTCGCATATTCGTTCGAATGATGCAGTAGTTAATCTATTTGATGATTCAGGGAAACATTTAGCTGGCGATGAGACATTTTTTGATGCATATCTTTTGAAAAGGTGCAACGAGACACCTCAAAGGTCGGCATTGATTGTTGGCTATACACTTTGTGATATATGGGATGAATTCTATGATAGTTCCGTAGGCGATCTTTTTCTCTTTTATCGATTGAAAGAATTGGCAGATATGGGCAAGATCGAGATTTCCAATCCACATGAAGATCCTGAACGAGCGAAGATAGTATTTGATGTTAGGAAGAAAGATTAACTCTTTGATAGTAAGCTTTTAGTCTTTTTCTCCAATCTTTTAGATCCGGATTTGATTCCGCGTTCTTGTTTAAACTGCGAAGCGTAGCCGTAGCGGACATCTAACATTTTCTGAGGTTTTAGGTGCAATCATTACACTATTGTTTTATCGGCAAACCATGGGTTCAACAGTAATGCTGGTACAAACTAGTGAAAATTTTCTCTATATTGCTTTTACTTTACTATTCTCAAAAGCCCCAGTTTGACGCAATTGACGCAATTCATGACGCAATTCAATTTAAGGTATAATAAGCTCCTGCACCTTTAATTCCACTAGATTTAAATAATTTTTTATCAATCAACTCCTTGATATCTCGAGTAGATGTTTCTCTAGAAACACCTGCCAATTTCTGATAATCACTATTCGTAATCTTTCCTTTGTTCTTTGTAAATAAAACAGCCTTCACCTGTCGGCTATTCAAACCAAGCGATTCAAGATACTCCGTATTATAAATATCCTTCTTAAATACAACCCAGAAATCTGATCCCTCAACCAAGTAACTTGGCTCAGGCAATCCTTCAGCCAAACACTGCTCTGTCATCTTACTAATGCCACGGCCCCAGGATTCCACATAGCCACTACGAAAAAATGCATTTGCTATATCAGGATTATAGGGCCTCGAAGAATGACTCTTTAATAAGTTACTCACGGTCCAATTTTCCGGAAGATGTCCCTCATTCCAGATCATAAGCTTATCAGGGTATACACGAATCTGAATAGGAGTTAATCCCGAATAATCTTTATGAGCGATGGCGTTTAATAAAGCCTCACGTACAGCTTCTTTAGGATATTCATAAGTTTCATTACGATGGATCCCATCATAGCTAATTAGCGCTTTGATATACTTCGTAAATAAAAGATCGATGGTCCTTTCAACCTGTTCAAATAAGTTCCCATGAACCTCATCCTAAAATATCAAATCCGTTTCCCCTTCAAAATAACCAATCTTCACATAAGCTCCCGTCATATACTTTTCCGGATCAGGATGAAACAACAAAATAGCAGCTCGTTTCAAATAACCATTCTCAATCAACTTCAAGTTTTCAAGTAAATGCTCGTCACGGTCAATCAAACTGTCTTCAGACAAACGCTTATTCTTAAAACCACGTTGACGAAAAAAAACAAACGTTTCTTTCTTTAGATCATCAACGGATACTCGAGGAACAGCAGCTCCATCCCAACGAACACCTTTCTTTTGTAATAAAAACTTATCCAACGTAGCACCTTTCATTTCCTGTTTTGTGCTACCGCTTCGATAGTGATATTGACCTTTATAATTTACAGCATTAGGATAAGGCTCCACAATAATCTCTAAGAAATCCCCTTCAACAGTCTCATGCAGATTTACATCAACCAAAATACCCAATACATCACGCACCTTGTTCGGAATATCCTCCAACAATTTCTTAGCATCAGCTACACCAACAGTCTTGCCGCCATCATCCTTACCAATGAAAATAGTACCACCATTTGCATTTGCGAAGCCACATATCCATTTGAGATATTCATCCCTCCAGCTCTGCTTGTATTCAATATTTTGAGATTCTGCCATAATGCCTTTATGAAATTGACTCCTTAGTCAATAGCTCTTTCTGATTCAGTAACTTTTCGATGGTACTTCTGGACACTTCATTTTCCAAAGCTTTTTCTGCTATTTCCTTTTTCAGTATCATCTAGTATTGTTTATTGGATATGTCTAACAATTCCTCCCGGCTGATATTCAATCGCAATCGCCATTCTGCGACAAATTCACCTTCTTCCAATCCCTGGGGATCAAACAAATTATATTTATTTTTTACCTGCATCTTGGCAAAATCTATAAAAGGATCCATGCCTGTAATTTGTAGAAGTTCAACCAAATAGCCAATTCGTTTGGTAACCGCTATATTATTCACAGCCTTGCAATACTCGACTAATTTAGTGGGTTGCATTTGCGCTTGACTAACTGCTCGAATCAGTTCCGCATAGCCACCAGAATGTTGAGGTAGGTCAAAGCAATCGACTATTGTTTTCTCTACATCGGTTATCGGATAATGAAGGTTACCGTAACCATTGTCTATTATTCCTGTTTTTTTATTAGGTGCTATCCTAACGAATTTATAAGAAGTACCTAAGATTGACTTGTCGTTTTTCTGATTAGTCGTCTGAATAAAAACGGTATTAGAAAATTGTTCGGTCAATCCGTGCAAATTTAATGCAGACCAATACGCGACAGCACTATTTTCAGCGACGAAAGTACCGATGACATATTCGTCCCGAAAACCTTGTTTGCAAAATTTACCTTTTTCCATTCGCACAAGTAGTTCCTTGTCGACTAGATTCTCTAAGATTTCACTTAAGTTGTCAAACTTTTGTTCTAGCAACTGTTCAATTTCGGAGAATTTGAACAACTGTACTTCATAGTCATCCAGCAACTTTAAGAACCCAAGTTGGGGCTTCGTAAGATGTTCTGATATATAAACGCTGTCTGCCATATTACCTTTTGTGTTACGATAAGACCTAAAAAATGGGTCTTATCGTAACACGATTGGTAAAGATAAGTAACAATTATTCAAAAAACAACGCTTGATATCAAATCTCAATAGTCACTTTGAATAAACGAAAGTGTTCCAGATTATTAATATTTTTAAGATGTATATTCTAATTCACTTATCTTAATACCAAAATAAAAACAAGTGGAATTCACTAACGAGGACATAATCTATCTTCTCAACCTTTTTAGAGGTCGCGAAGACGTATTTGCTTTACGCTGGGAGAAGGGAAGTAAAGGCGGGTACATGCCGGCCTATAGCTATGACCCATACCATTATCGACTACATAAAGCTAATGGCGGTACTTTTCAAAGCTATGCCCACAAAAGCTACCTGCCATTGTCAGAAATAGAAATTACGAAACATCTTAACGGCCTTCAGCAGATCGGAATTTACCCACTGTTGCAAGATAACACTTCTTGGTTTTTAGTAGCTGATTTCGATAAATCCGATTGGCAACAACAGGCTTTGAAATTTCTCGAATCATGTACCGCTAAAAATATCCCTGCTTATCTTGAACGGTCCCGTTCCGGCAATGGCGCACATGTCTGGATTTTCTTTGAAAGCCCTTATCCAGCAGCCAAAAGTCGTAAGTTATTTATACATATCTTAGAAGGATGCGGTGCATTCTCGCCATTTGATAAAAGCTCCAGCTTTGACCGTTTGTTTCCAAATCAAGATTACCTGTCTGGCAAAGGTTTAGGAAATCTAATTGCAATGCCCTTATTTTCACCTGCTGTACAGAATGGCAACAGTTCCTTTATCGATCCCAAAACGATAGATCCATTTCCTGATCAAATTGCATATTTAAAAGAAATTAAAAGAGTGAGTTTGGATTACCTAGAGGAGCTGTTCAATCAAACAAGAGGAAGTAAAGAAAGCTATGTACCCGTTGTTGATGGAAAACTTAAAATCGCCCTGAGCAATTCGATCCGTATAAATAGTCACGCTATACCATTTGTACTCATCAATTTTTTGAAGGAGCAACTTAATTTTGCTAATTCAGCCTTTATCATCAAGAAAAAGTCAGGGAGAAGCACTTTCGACACGCCAAGATTTTTTAAATTAATTGAAGAAACGGAAAATGAAATCCTCATCCCAAGAGGGTTTATTGGGAAAATACTGCGATTCTGCAGAGAAACACAGGTAGCACATGACTTTGTTGATAATAGACACGAACTCCCGGCAATCCAATTCTCTTTTAATGCCGCATTGCGAAAGCATCAGACCAATGCTGTCGCCGCAGTAGAAAAAAAGGATTTCGGTGTGATCGTTGCTCCACCAGGAACAG
Organism: Sphingobacterium sp. UBA7253; assembly: GCF_002472745.1. NCBI lineage: Bacteria > Pseudomonadati > Bacteroidota > Sphingobacteriia > Sphingobacteriales > Sphingobacteriaceae > Sphingobacterium > Sphingobacterium sp. UBA7253. The sequence continues at coordinate 46,184 of NZ_DKSP01000245.1, forward strand.
GAAAAACTGTTATTGGCTTGAAGATTATTGCAGACAAACAACAACCTGCACTTATTGTCGTGCATCGTAAACAGCTGTTAGATCAATGGATAGAACGTATCGAATCATTCCTAGGGATACCGAAGAAAGAAATTGGGATTATAGGCCAGGGAAAAGCAAAATTGGGTGCTGATAAAATAACCGTTGCAACGATACAAAGTCTTCCAAAACATATTGAAACAATTCAGGACAAATTTGGCGCGATCTTAATCGACGAGTGTCATCATATTCCGGCGGAATCTTATCGTACCACCGTCGGAAAACTAAACAGTGTTTATTGCTACGGTCTCACAGCGACTCCTTTTCGGAAATATAATGATGATAAATTGATCTTCACCTATCTCGGTGATATCATTACAGAAATCCGACCAGAGGAAATTGAAGATTACAAAAGGGCAAATATCATCGTACGGAATACCACACTCCATGTTCCCTATAATTCTAAAACCGACAGTTTCGAAACACTTTCCCAAATTCTAATTCATGATACAGCAAGAAACCGATTAATAGTAAACGATGTATCCGCCGAGCTAAACCAAGGAAAAAAGGCAGTTATAATTACCGAAAGAAAAGAACATATCGAGACGCTGAATCTATTGCTAAAATCAAATTATGAAACCATAACGCTCAGCGGAGATGATTCAGACAGCAGTAAGAAAGCGAAATGGAAAACATTATCAGAAGGGAATTTTCAAGTACTAATTACGACAGGTCAGTATTTTGGCGAAGGTTCGGATATTCAGCATATCAGCACACTACTTTTGGCCTATCCCTTTGCTTTCCATGGAAAATTGATTCAATACATCGGTCGGGTGCAGCGATCCGAGATCAATCCAACTATATACGACTATCGGGATGTACAGATCGATTATCTAGACAAGATGTTTCTAAAACGGAATATCTATTATCGTAAAATCACCAAACAAGCTACACTTTTTGATGAACCAACGATGGATTACCAGTCTCAAATAGGTCATTTATTTACCTTAGAAAAAAGTACCAAGATACCCATTGAGGATCTATCGTTTCATTATGGCCATGTGGTCTTCACTTATAAAGTAGAAGAGATGCATACGGTTTTGGAATTTCAAATCGAAAATTTGGAGATTAGGCCTGAGTTTGAGGTATTAAAACCTTACTTTATCAAGATACTGAAATCTAAAAACATCAACGTTCAGTTAAACGCTGAATTTGAATACGGAAAACTGGTCGCGCAAATCGCTACTTCCGATGATATAGAACGAATAAATAAAGAAATTGTAGAAGGTGTGAAATTCCAGTTTCTGAACAAGGGACTATTAGGCAAGCTACCTTTGCAAAAACAAAATATTTTGACTTCAGATCAGTTACAGAATGGCGATACTGTATATCAAAACGCCGAAGAGTTACTTTCTGAAATCCTTAATTTACGAAAATACAAACACTCTCGTCAAGTTCAATTCTTAGCCGATCACCACCAGAGCAGTATTATGAAGATTAGATTCGTGCTTAGTCCCTTTGCATTTGTATTTCTTCTATCCGGAGAGAGCCAGTACCACATCATCCTTGAAACCTTAGATACGGAGGAGGCGACTTATATCTGGCACACAGATAAAAATAAAACCGTCTTGAAAGACGCTGTTGCGATGATAGATAAAGATCTGCAGATTATTCGTGAAAAAGGTAGACAGGCTTTCTTAGAAAACCATACTCCCGAAAGATTTAATCGCATCCTTCATGACTACAGCGATCCAGAAAGAGGTTTTATCCTCTGGAAAGCATTTTTGGAAGAAACCCTTCGCTGAGAAAAATAAGTTTAAGGTTTAGGTCAGCACCGTGTGCTATTGGTGGATATTTAAGTACGTGTATCATGAATCCCACTTTTCTTAACTTTACAAGCTTTAAAAAACAAGGGAAATTTGTCCGAAATATATCCAAAAATAGAAAAAGCCACTGATTACCAGTGGATTTTATCGGGGTGGCAGGATTGACTCAGCCGCACTTTCCCCAAACACCCCCCCTGAGCCTCCTACGGATCGAACCTACTAATATCTTAAAAGGTCGTACGTTCGCACCCTGCCCTGAAACAAAAAAAGCCCTAACTTTCGT